>DATGJR010000204.1:0-17615 GCA_035295065.1 Steroidobacteraceae bacterium | reverse complement strand
TATCGGCCGCAGTTTTACTTTCGCACGACGGACGTGACGGGGGCCATCGAGCTGCCTGCGGGGGCGGAGATGGTGATGCCCGGGGACAACATCAAGATGACGATTGAGCTGATCAGTCCGATTGCGATGGACCAGGGGCTGCGCTTTGCGATCCGCGAGGGCGGCAAGACCGTCGGCGCCGGCGTCGTGGCGAAGATCCTCAAGTAGGAAGGAGTGACCCGATTCGCAGCGAGCTCTTCCGGCTCGCCTCGCGGGCGAAGGCCGCGCCCTTCGCCCGCCGCTTGTACGAACTAATGAGGTAGTCCGATGAAATTGCCGCAGGCAATTTCATCCAATCAAACATGGCAAACCAGAATATCCGTATCCGGCTGAAGGCCTTCGACCATCGCCTCATCGACAGCTCCGCAAAGGAGATCGTCGAGACCGCCAAGCGCACCGGCGCGACGGTCAAGGGGCCGGTGCCGCTGCCGACCAAAATGGAGCGCTTCACGCTCCTCATCTCTCCGCACGCCGACAAGGACGCACGCGATCAGTTCGAGCTGCGCACCCACAAGCGCCTGATGGACATCATGAACCCCACCGACAAGACGGTGGATGCGCTCATGAAGCTCGAGCTGCCGGCGGGCGTGGACGTTCAGATCAAGCTGAACTAGCGCTGCGCTGCGCTTCGGCCCGTGACCCCCGAAGCTTTCCGCAGAACCGCACTCGGTCTGCCGGAAGCCCGGGAGGGCTCCCACATGGGCCACGCCGATTTCCGCGTTGGCAAACGCATCTTCGCCACCCTCGGCTATCCCGACACTTCGCTCGGGATGGTGAAGCTCACACCGGCGCAGCAGGCGCTCTTCGTCAAGAGCCACCCCAGGATCTTTGCGCCGGTTCCCGGCGGGTGGGGCCGCATGGGTAGTACCCACGTCAGGTTGCGTGCAGCCGGCCCGAAGACGCTGCAGCCAGCGCTGCTCGCGGCGTGGACCAACATCGCACCTCGACGCCTGCTGGTACGCCCCGCACCACACGCTCCCTCACCCGCACTCAGCCGCGCCTACGCGCGCTATCTGAAAATCGCGCTGCGGCTGCCCGGCACGAGCGAGTCGACCTCCTACGGCACGCCCTCGGTCAAGGTGAGGGGCAAGATCCTCTCGCGGTGGCGCACCGAGGCCGAAGGCGGACTGGCGATCCGCTGTGACTTCCTCGACCGCCAGGTCCTGCTGCAGGCGAATCCCGAAGCGTTCTTCCTCACCGACCACTACCGCAACTATCCGATGATCCTGGTGAGGCTGGATCGGGTGGACGCAGAGGCGCTCACCGACCTGGTCGAACGCGGCTGGCGGCGGGTCGCGCCGGCAAAGCTGCTCGGGGAAGCGCGGGCGTCGTCCCGCTCGTCTGGATAGGATAACCGGCACTCATGGCCGCTGTTCCCGCCGCACCCGATGCCGACACCGCCGCCATCGCGGAGCTGCACCAGCGCTTCAGCGCGCACCGGCAGGCCTTCCTCCGCCATCCGTTTCCGCAAGCGCGCGAGCGACGCGCGCATCTTTACGCGCTCGCGCAGATGCTGCTCGATAACCGCCAGCGCCTGCGCGAGGCGCTGCGCGCCGACTTCACGGTGCATCCGGATGCCACCGCCGACCTCGTCGATATCGGCGGTCCCCTGAGCCGCGCGCTCTCCGCGGCGCGTCACGTCGGACGCTGGATGCGCCCCGAGCGTCGCCCCGTGGAGAGACTGTCCTTCGGCAGCAGCAGGGCCTGTGTTTCCTGGCAGCCCAAGGGCGTGGCGGGCATCGTCGTGCCGTGGAATTTCCCCTTCGACCTGTCACTCGGTCCGCTCGCCGACATGCTGGCGGCCGGCAACCGCGTCATCATCAAGATGTCGGAATACACCCCTGCCTGCGGGCGGCTCGCGCACGAGATCATCGCGCGCACCTTCGCCGCCGATCACGTGACGGTGGTCAATGGCGGCGTCGAGCTGGCGCGCGCCTTCACGGCGCTCCGCTGGGATCATCTGCTCTTCACGGGCAACCCGGAGGTCGGCCGCCAGGTGGCCCTCACTGCGGCCGGCAATCTCGTGCCGGTGACCCTCGAGCTCGGCGGCAAGAACCCCGCTGTTTTCGCCCCCGACGCCGTCACGGCCGAGCATGTGGGCCTCGCGCTCGGCGTGAAGCTCGTGAATGGCGGGCAGATGTGCGTCTCGATGGATCATTGTCTCGTGCCGGCTGCGCAGCTCGAGCGCTTCATCGCACTCGCCCGCGCGCATTTCGAGCGCACGCTCCGGGACTATTCGCGCACCCCGCACTGCACCGGCATCATCAGTCCGCGTCATTTCGAGCGGCAGCTTGAGCTCATGGAAGAGGCGCGCCGCGCGGGCGCGCGCATCATCCAGCTCGATACCGGGGGCGCCGTGGATGCTGCCACGCGCCGGTTGCCGGTATCGCTGGTGATCGATCCCGATCCGCGGCTGCGGCTGATGCAGGAGGAGATCTTCGGACCGCTGCTGCCGGTGATCTCCTACCATTCCATGGAGCAAGTCATCGAGCGGCTCAAACGCGAGGAGCGGCCGCTTGCGCTCTACCTGTACACGGGCGATGCGGCGCTCATCGAGAGGTTTCGCCGTGAGACCGTCTCGGGGGGCTTCGGAGTGAATGCCATCGCCGCACAGGCGGCCCTCGATGATCTCGGCTTCGGGGGTGCCGGCCGCAGCGGCGCCGGTCGCTATCACGGCTATGACGGCTTCCGCGAGTTCTCCAATCCGCGGGGCATGTTCGTCAGGGGCAGGGGCGGGGGCTTCAAGACTTTTCTTCCCCCTTATGGGCGGGGCAAGCAGCGCCAGATCGACCGGCTGTTTGCCCTGCGGCGGCTGCAGCTGCGGCTCGCGCGGATGTTCTATCGGGGATAGAAAGCGCGCGGGCAGCTGGGGCGGTCCTCGAGGGTGGCGTCCCGCCGGGCTTTGCGCCATGCTTTGGTGCCGGGGGGTAATAACAATATGGACTTCCACCTCGACCACTGGCGCGTCGTCGCCCTCATCACGCCGCAGCCGCATCCCGCAACTTGAGCAGGCCCGGCGATCACGTGAGGCGAGGCAGCCCTGCATTCGTCAGTGTGCTTCTTGCGCTCAGCGCGCAGGCCGAGATGCCGCCCGTGTCCGCGTTTGCGCGCGGTGAACAGGTCATCGATGCCTTCATCTCCCCCAACGGGCGCTACCTCGGCGTATTGACCACCGTCAAGGACCTCAGGGTCGCCAAGGTGCGTGACCTGCAGGCTCCCGAGCCGGCATATGCCGTGGTGATGAGCAGCTCCCCCGACAACGGTTTTTCGATCCGTTGGTGCCGCTGGGCGACCAATTCGCGTTTGCTGTGCGGTTTGCGCGAAGCGGTGCACGAGCGCGGCATGATCTATTTCTCCACCAGGCTTGCGGCCGTGGATGCCGACGGCAGGCACCTCGGACCGCTGGTTCAGAACGCCACTTCCCCGGCGGGGCAGCTGCAGGACCAGATCGTCGACTGGTCGCCCGGCAAGCCCGATACGGTGCTCGTTCAGGCGCAGGCGAGCGTTCTCGATGCGAGCGAGCAAGCCGCGGGCGTCGGCGTCATCGGCAACACCGTCGACGAATTCCCCACCGTCTACGAACTGAACGTCGTAACGGGACGCATGCACAAGCACACCAGTGCGCGCTCGCCGATACGCAACTTCCTCAGCGATCAGCACGGCAACATCCGTCTCGGATGGGGTGTCGTCGACAATACCGATCAGATCGAGTACTACGCGGCCGATACCGGATCCGGGGTCTGGCACCGCCTGCTCAAGTTCGAAGCCTTCAACGCCAAAACCGCCGTCCTCAAGCCGATTGCGGTGTGCGCCGACCGCCCCGATTGCGCTTACGCGATCGGCAGCAGCGAAGGGCGGGATGCGCTCTGGCGGATCGACCTGAAGGGGAACGACCCTCCCACGCTCGAGTTCGCGCACCCCGCGGTCGATGTTGACGAGGCGGTGTTCTCCAATGACGGCCGGCTGCTCGGGGTGGAATACGAGACCGATCGTCCCTTTCTTTACTACACCGATCCGGGACGCAAGCAGCTGCTCGAAAGCCTCAGGGCCGCGTTGCCCAACAGCTTCATCGTGATCAGGGATGCGACGCGCGATGAGCAGCAGTACCTGGTGCGCACGACCTCGGATGTGGATGGCGGCACCTACTACCTGCTGAACCTGGAAAAGCACAAGCTGATCCGCATCGGTACCGCCTACCCGGAGCTCGATCCCACGAAGCTCGGCCGCATGCAGACCACAACCTATCCCGCGAGCGACGGCACCAGGATTCCCGGCTACCTGACCTTCCCGCCGGGACTGCGCGCGGAGCACCTGCCGCTCGTGGTGATGCCGCACGGGGGACCGCTTGCGCGTGACCGCTGGGAGTTCGACTTCCTGCGGGCCTTTCTCGTCAGCCGCGGCTATGCCGTGCTGCAGATGAATTTCCGCGGCTCCTGGGGCTATGGGGACAAGTGGTTCTTCGATGCGCATCAGGACTGGGGAGGGCTCACCTACTCGGACATCGCGGATGGGGCGAGCTGGGCGGTGCGTTCCGGTCTTGCCGATCCGCAGCACGTGGCCATCATCGGGTGGAGCTTCGGAGGTTATGCGGCGCTGCTCGGTGCGGTTCGTGACAGCGACCTGTTCAAGTGCTCGGTGGCGATCGCAGGAGTGAGCGACCTCAGCCTCCTCGAAGCACAGGAATCGCGGTTCGTGGAAGGCGAGATCTCGCGCCAGCAGATCGGCACCGTGCGCGCAAAGCTCAAGGCGGACTCACCGCGCAATTACGCAGCCGATGTGCGCATGCCGGTCCTCATGATCCATGGCGACAACGATGCCCAGGTCAATGTCGAGCAGTCGGAGGCGATGGATCGCGCGCTCACCCGGGCGCAGAAGCCCCACGAGTTCATCCTCATCAAAGGTGCCGACCATCAGATGAGCCGCGAGTCGGATCGCACGACCCTGCTGAACGCCATCGAGCGATTTCTTGCCGCCCATATCGGTCCCGGCGTCAGCTCTCCCGAGGCGGGAGCCTCGGCTCCGTAAGGGGTTGATCGAGCAGTCCCGCGCGCCTATACTGCGCGCCCTTTTGGGCCCCCGGACTTCCGGAGGCCTAGTCGCGTAAGCGGCATCGGGCGAGGTTGGTGCTTAGGTCCCCCCGGACTGAAGGCTCCAAGACCACTCGAGACCAGCGCAGCCTGAGGCTCGCGTAAATCTCCTGTTGTCTCAATGACTTAGCTCGATGCCCATGGGCGTTGAGAGGACAGACATGGCTATCGGACTGGTCGGCCGCAAGGCCGGCATGACGCGCGTGTTCACGGACGCCGGCGAGACCGTGCCGGTCACCGTGATCGAGGTGCTCCCCAACCGCGTCACCCAGGTGAAGTCGCAGGACAAGGACGGCTACCGCGCCGTCCAGGTCACCTATGGCACGCGCCGTCCGCAGCTCTATTCCAAGGCGGTCGCGGGCCATTACGCCAAGGCGAGCGTGGCCCCGGGCCGCTCGCTGGTCGAATTCCGCCTCACCGATGCCGACAAGGGCGAGCTCAAGGCCGGAGCTGAGATCAAGGCCGACCTGTTCAAGGAAGGCGAGACGGTGGATGTCACGGGCACCACCATGGGAAAGGGCTTCGCCGGCACCATGAAGCGCCACAACTTCGCCGGCGGCTATGCGAGCCACGGCAACTCGCTGTCGCACCGCGCGCCGGGCTCGATCGGTCAGCGCCAGACGCCGGGCCGCGTCTTCAAGGGCCGCCGCATGTCGGGCCACATGGGTGTGGTCCGCCGCACGACCGAGAACCTGCGAGTGGTGCAGGTGGACCTCGAGAGAAACCTGCTGCTGATCCGCGGCGCGGTGCCCGGAGTCGAGGGTGGAGAGGTGCTGGTGCGTCCTTCGCTGAAGGCGGCGCGTCGCGCCAAGCGCAAGACCCTCGCTCCGACCAAGGTGGGCACCGGGCCGTCGAAGGACCCGGCGAAGCAGGGGAAGAAATAAGCCATGAAGCTCAAGTCGGTAACCGGCGGGGCCGAGCTGCAGGTGTCTGAAGCGGCTTTCGGCCACAAGTTCAACGAGGCGCTGGTGCACCAGGTGCTCACCGCCTACCGCAATGCCGGCCGCGCCGGCACCAAGGCGCAGAAGTCGCGCGCCGAGGTCTCGGGCGGCGGCAGGAAGCCCTACGCGCAGAAGGGCACGGGCCAGGCGCGCGCGGGCTCCAACCGCTCGCCCATCTGGGTGGGCGGCGGCAGGACCTTCGCCGCCAAGCCCCGCAGCTTCGAGCAGAAGGTGAACCGCAAGATGTACCGCGGCGCGCTGCGCTCGATGCTCTCGGAGCTCGCGCGCACCGAGCGGCTGCTGGTGACCGACGGTATTCAGCTGAGTGAGGCGAAGACCAAGCTCCTCGCCAATCAGCTGAAGGAATGGTCGCTCCCCTCGGTGCTGATCGTGGTGGAGGCAACCGACCAGAAGCTGAGCCTCGCGGCGCGCAATCTCCCTCACGTCGAGGTGATCGAGGTCACCGCGCTCAATCCGATCGCGCTCGCATCCCATGACAAGGTGCTGATGACGGTCGGCGCCGTGAAGCTGATCGAGGAGCGCCTGCCGTGAACAGAGAGCAGCTGATGAGCGTGCTGATCGCGCCGCATGTGACCGAGAAGACCTCGCTCGCCATGCAGAACCACAACCAGTACACCTTCCGCGTGCGCCGCGATGCGACCAAGACCGATATCCGCAAGGCGGTCGAGCTCATGTTCGACGTCAAGGTCGCGGGCGTGCAGGTCGTCAACGAGACCGGCAAGCAGCGCCGCTTCGGCCGCATCGCCGGGCGCACCCAGGACTGGAAAAAGGCCTACGTGAGTCTCACGGAAGGCCAGTCGATCGACTACGAAGCGCGCGCCAAGGTCTGACAGGACGCACCGCAATGGCCCTCATCAAATACAAGCCCCGCACCCCCGGCACGCGCGCCGTCGTCAAGGTCGACCGCTCGCATCTGCACAAGGGCGGTCCGCGCGAGGCGCTCACCGCCCACCAGAACAAGACCGGTGGACGCAATCACTTCGGCCGCATCACCACCCGCCACAAGGGCGGAGGCTCCGGGCAGAAGTACCGTGTCATCGACTTCAAGCGCGACAAGGACGGCATCACGGGCGTCGTCGAGCGGCTCGAGTACGACCCGAACCGCACCAGCCACATCGCGCTGGTGAAATACCCGGACGGCGAGTGGCGCTACATCATCGCGCCGAAGGGCGTGAAGGAAGGCGACGAGGTGCGCTCGGGCGCTGATGCGCCGATCAAGGCGGGCAACGCCATGTCGCTGCGCCACGTGCCGGTCGGCTCGATCATCCACAACGTCGAGCTCAAGCCCGGCCGCGGCGGGCAGCTCGCGCGCAGCGCCGGGAGCTCCGTGTCCTTCACCGCGCGCGAAGGGATCTACGCGTACCTGCGGCTGAAGTCCGGTGAGACCCGCAAGGTGCACATCGACTGCCGCGCCACCATCGGAGAAGTGGGGAACGATGAGCACAATCTGCGCAGCTACGGCAAAGCCGGAGCGAAGCGCTGGCGCGGCATCCGCCCCACCGTGCGCGGACTCGCCATGAACCCGGTCGATCATCCGCACGGCGGCGGCGAGGGCAAGTCCGGCCAGGGCAACCCGCACCCCGTGTCGCCCTGGGGCTGGAACACCAAGGGACTCAAGACCCGCCACAACAAGCGCACGGACAACATGATCGTCCAGCGCCGCAAGAACCGCATTCGCTGACCGGAGCGCATCTAAATGCCACGCTCATTGAAGAAGGGCCCGTTCGTCGATCTGCACCTCGCGAAGAAGGTGCAGGTGGCGTCCGCCAAGAACGACCGCAAGCCGATCAAGACCTGGTCGCGCCGCTCGACGGTCGTGCCGGAAATGGTGGGACTCACCATCGCCGTGCACAACGGCCGCCAGCACGTGCCGGTGCTGATCACCGAGAACATGGTGGGACACAAGCTCGGCGAGTTCGCGCCGACGCGCACCTTCAAGGCGCACTCGGGAGATCGCAAGGTCGAGGCGTCGCCGGCGCCGACCACCTGAGAAGCAAACATGCAAGTCACCTCCAAACTGCGCTACGCGCGCATCTCGCCGCAGAAATGCCGGCTGGTCGCCGACGTGGTGCGTGGCAAGCCGGTCGGCAACGCCATCGCGACGCTCAGGTTCATGCCGAAGAAGGGCGCGAAGCTGGTGCGCAAGGTGCTGGAGTCCGCGGTCGCCAATGCCGAGCACAACCACGGCGCGGACATCGACGAGCTGAAGGTGTCACTCATCCACGTGGACGCCGCTCCGCAGTTCAAGCGCTTCGCGGCGCGCGCCAAGGGACGCGGCACGCGCATCATCAAGCGCAACAGTCACATCACCGTCGGCGTGAGCGACGGTAAGAAGGATTAAGGCCATGGGTCAGAAGGTCAATCCAATAGGGATACGGCTCGGCATCACCCGCGACTGGACCAGCCGCTGGTACGCCGGCAAGAAGCAGTTCCCGCTGCAGGTGCACACCGACTTCCGCGTGCGCGAGTTTCTGCACAGGAAACTGGCGGAGGCCTCGGTGAGCCGCATCCAGATCGAGCGTGCCGCCAAGAAGGTCAACATCACCATCCAGACCGCGCGTCCCGGCATCGTGATCGGCAAGAAGGGCGAGGACATCGAGAAGCTGCGCCAGGAGACTGCCGCGCTCTTAGGGATGGCCGTCAACGACGTACGGCTCAACATCGCCGAGATCAGAAAGCCCGAGCTCGACTCGAAACTCGTGGCCGACTCCATCGCGCAGCAGATCGAGAAGCGCGTGATGTTCCGCCGCGCCATGAAGCGCGCCGTGATGAGCACCATGCGATCGGGCGCGCTCGGCGTGAAGGTGCGCGTCTCCGGGCGTCTCAACGGCTCGGAGATCGCCCGCACCGAGTGGTACCGCGAGGGCCGCATTCCGCTGCACACCTTCCGCGCCGACATCGACTACGGCCTGTCGGAGGCGCATACGACTTACGGGGTGATCGGCGTCAAGGTGTGGATCTTCAAGGGCGAGGTGTTCGACAAGGCTGAGCTCGCCGCGGAGGCCGCGGCCGAGGAGGCTGCGCAGAGCCCCGCCGCCGCAGCGCCCGCCGCAGCCGCACCGCCGCCCGCCGCTGCCGCGCCCCCGGCGACCGCCGCCGCGCCCGCTGCGGAACCGGCGCCGCAGGCCTGACGCGCGAGGCCTAACAGATGCTTCAGCCCAAACGCACCAAGTACCGCAAGCAGTTCAAGGGCCGCAACGCCGGCTTTGCGACGCGCGGCGCCAACGTCTCCTTCGGGGAGTTCGGCCTCAAGGCCACCAGCCGCGCCCGTATGACGGCGCGTGAGATCGAGGCGGCGCGGCGCGCCATGGCGCGCTACGTGAAGCGCGGCGGCCAGATCTGGATCCGCGTCTTCCCCGACGTGCCGATCTCGAAGAAGCCGCTCGAGGTCCGCATGGGCTCGGGCAAGGGCAACGTCGAGTACTACGTCGCCCGCGTGCAGCCCGGCAAGGTGTTGTTCGAGATGGAAGGGGTGGACGAGACCACGGCACGCGAGGCGTTTCGCCTGGCGGGGTCGAAGCTCTCGGTGTCGACCTCGTTCGTGAAACGGCAGGTTCGCTAGATGAAACTCGCTCAGGTACGTCAGTTTCGCGAGAAGCTTCGCAGCCACTCGCCGGCCGAGCTGGCCGATGAGCTGGTGGCGCTGCGCAAGGAGCAGTTTGCGCTGCGCATGCAGCGCGCCACCGGCCAGGCACCTAAGCCCGATCAGTTCAGTGCCGCGCGCCGCAACATCGCGCGCGTCAAGACGGCGTTGCGTCAGAAGCAGCTCGCCGGTGGCGGAGGTAAAGGGAAATGAGCCCGACGAAGGCGAAGACCGGCAAGGCGGCCCCCAGGGCCCATGCCAAGGCGAAGGCCGTCAAAGCCAAGGCGCACGCCAGGGCGAAGCCCGCCGCGGCGCAAGCCGCTGCGACTGCAGCCGGCGCTGATGCTGCTGCGCCGGCGCAGGCCGCGCCGCTGAGCGTGGCCGAGACGCTCGCTGCAGCGCGCGGCTCGCGCACCCTCACCGGGCGCGTGGTGAGCAACAAGATGCAGAAGACCATCGCGGTCGAGATCGAGCGCCTGGTCAGGCATCCGACTTACGGCAAGTACATCCGCCGCACCACCAAGCTCCTGGCGCACGATGAGAGCGGCGCCTCGCAGGAGGGTGATCTGGTCACCATCACGCCGTGCCGGCCGATGTCGCGGCACAAGTCGTGGCGGCTGCTCGCGGTGGTGGAAAAGGCCGCGCGCGGCTGAAGGCATGGCACAAGGCAGGTTTGAATCATGATCCAGTTGCGCACAATGCTGAATGCCGCCGACAACAGCGGCGCGCGCACCCTGATGTGCATCAAGGTGCTGGGCGGGACGCGGCGCCGCTACGCCACCGTGGGCGATGTCATCAAGGTGAGCGTCAAGGACGCGATCCCGCGCGGCAAGGTGAAAAAGGGCGAGGTGTACGACGCGGTGGTGGTACGCACCACCCACGGCGTGCGCCGACCCGACGGCTCGCTGATCCGCTTCGACGGCAATGCGGCCGTGCTCCTCACCAACAAGCTCGAGCCGATCGGCACGCGCATCTTCGGGCCGGTGACGCGTGAGCTGCGCAACGTGCAGTTCATGAAGATCATCTCGCTGGCCCCCGAGGTTCTGTAGAGCCATGAACAAGATCCGCAAGGGTGATCAGGTGGTGGTGCTGTCGGGGCGCGACAAGGGCCGCAAGGGTGCGGTGCTGCAGGTGCTCGCCGACGGCCGCGTGGTGATCGAGAGCGTCAACCGCGTCAAGAAGCACCAGAAGCCGAATCCGCAGGCCAACAGGCAGGGCGGCATCATCGAGAAGGAGATGCCGCTGCCGGTCTCCAAGGTGGCGATCTGGAACCCGTCCGCGAAGAAAGGCGACCGCGTCGGGATCAAGGTGCTCGCCGACGGCAAGCGCGTGCGCTTCTTCAAATCGAATGGAGAGATGCTCGATGTCTGAAGTCAGTGCAGACAAAGACACCGGCAAGCAGGCCGGCAAACAGGGCAAGCCCAGGCAGGACAAGCCCAAGCAGGACAAGCAGCCGCGCGAAGGCGCGGCCGGCAAGCAGGCGGACGCCGCCAGGCAGCCCGAGGCGCATGGACATCGCGCGGCTGATCAGCGCTCGGCACCGCCGCGGCTGCAGCAGTTCTATCGTCAGCAGGTCGTGCCGAAGCTGCGCTCGGACCTCAAGATCGACAACGTGATGCAGGTGCCGCGCATCGCCAAGATCACCATCAACATGGGAGTCGGGGAAGCGGTCGCCGACAAGAAGATCATGGACGCCGCGGTCGCCGACCTCACCCGCATCACGGGGCAGAAGCCGCTCGTCACCAAGTCGCGCAAGGCGATCGCGTCCTTCAAGATCCGCGCGGGACTCGCGGTCGGCGCCAAGGTGACGCTGCGCGGCATGCGCATGTACGAGTTCCTCGACCGCCTGATCAGCATCGCGATGCCGCGCATCCGCGACTTTCGCGGCGTGTCGCCGCGCTCCTTCGACGGGCAGGGCAACTACTCCCTCGGCGTCAAGGAACAGATCATTTTCCCCGAGATCCAGTACGACCAGATCGACCAGGTCCGGGGCATGGACATCACCATTACTACGACGGCGAAAGACGACCGTCACGGCCGAGCGTTGCTCGAGGCATTCAACTTCCCGTTCCGCAAGTAATCTCTATGGCAAAGACGAGCATGGTCGAACGCGAGAAGCGTCGCGCAGGTGTCGTGAAGAAGTACGCGGCCAAGCGCGCGAAGCTCAAGGAGCTGATCCGCAGCCCCAGGACTTCGCCCGAGGCGCGCGCCGCGGCGCAGGCGCAACTGCAGTCGCAGCCGCGCGACGCGAGTCCTTCGCGCCAGCGCAACCGCTGCGCCATCACCGGCCGATCGCGCGGCGTCTACCGCAAGTTCGGCCTCTCGAGGGTGAAGATCCGCGAGGTTGCCGCACGCGGTGAGATTCCCGGCCTGGCGAAGGCGAGCTGGTGAGGCGCTAGCTATGAGCATGACCGATCCTGTTGCCGATCTTCTCACCCGCATCCGTAACGGCCAGAGCGCGGGCAAGGCCGAGGTGCAGCTCGATTCCTCGCGCCTGAAGACGGCCATCGTCAAGGTGCTGAAGGACGAGGGCTACATCGCCGACTTCCGCCTCGACGCCGACAGCGGCAAGCCGCGCCTGATCATCGGCCTGAAATACTTCGAGGGCCGCCCGGTGATCGACCGCCTCGAGCGTGTCAGCCGTCCGGGGCTGCGCATCTACCGGGGCAAGGACCATCTGCCGAAGGTCCTCGGGGGCATGGGGACGGTGATCGTCTCGACTCCCAAGGGCGTCATGACCGACAAGCAGGCGCGATCGATCGGCCAGGGCGGCGAAGTCCTGTGCATCGTCGCCTGATGTAGAGAGCCATCATGTCGAGAATTGCCAAAGCTGCGGTCGAACTGCCCCAGGGCGTGACCGCGACCATCGCCGCCGAGGCGGTGACCATCAAGGGCGCCAAGGGCTCGCTCAGCCTGCCGCTCGCCGCCGGGGTATCGGTGGCGCAGGCGGAGAAGAAGCTGCAGGTGAGCTTCGCCGATCCGCACGTGGCGCGCACCAGCGCCGGCGCCACACGCGCGCACCTCGCCAACATGGTGCGCGGTGTCACCCGGGGCTACGAGAAGAAGCTCGAGCTGGTGGGCGTCGGCTTTCGCGCGGCGCTGCAGGGCAAGAGCCTGAATCTGGCGCTTGGTTTCTCGCATCCGGTGAATTTCCCGATCCCGGAAGGGATCAGCATCGAGACCCCGAGCCAGACCGAGATCATCATCAAGGGCATCGACCGGCAGAAAGTCGGCCAGGTCGCCGCCGAGATCCGCGCGGTGCGGCCGCCCGAGCCCTACAAGGGCAAAGGCGTGCGCTATGCCGGGGAGCAGATCACCCTGAAAGAGGGGAAGAAGAAATGATCACCACGAAGAAAGAGAGGCGGCTGCGCCGCGCGGTCAAGACCCGCGCGCACATCCGCAGCCTCGGCGTGGCGCGCCTCACGGTGCATCGGACCCCGAAGCACATCTATGCCCAGGTAACGACGGATGCCGGCGACAAGGTGATCGCCGCGGCGTCCACGGTGCAGGAGACGGTGCGCTCGGGGCTCAAGGGCACGGGCAACGTCGCGGCGGCCAAGGCCGTCGGACGCGCCATCGCCGAGAAGGCCAAGGCGGCCGGGGTGAGCCGGGTGGCGTTCGACCGGTCCGGTTTTCAGTACCACGGGCGCGTCAAGGCGCTCGCGGATGCGGCCCGCGAAGCGGGTCTTGAGTTTTGAGCAGGTAGCACACATATGGCAAGACCGGAAAAGGGCCAGCCGGCGGATGAGTTCATCGAGAAGCTCGTCGCCGTCAACCGAACCGCGAAGGTCGTCAAGGGCGGCCGCCAGTTCGGCTTCACGGCGCTCACCGTGGTCGGTGACACCGCCGGGCGGGTCGGTTATGGCTTTGGCAAGGCGCGCGAAGTGCCGGTGGCGATCTCCAAGGCGATGACCCAGGCGCGCAAGAACCTGGTGAACGTCGCGCTGCGGAACGATTCGCTGCACTACGCGGTCACTGGAACGCACGGCGCGACGCGGGTTTACATGCAGCCGGCCTCCGACGGTACCGGCGTCATCGCCGGCGGCGGCATGCGCGCGGTGCTCGAGTGCGCCGGCATCCGCAACGTGCTCGCCAAGAGTTACGGCTCGCGCAATCCGATCAACGTGGTGCGCGCCACCATCAAGGCGCTCGCCAAGATCCGCTCGCCGGAGGAGATCGCGGCGAAGCGCGGCAAGACCCTGGAAGAGATCACGGGCTAAAAGACCATGAGCGACAGGCAAATCAAGGTGACGCTGGTGAAGAGCCTGCACGGGCAGCTCGCCAACATCGCCGCTTCCGCGCGCGGGCTCGGTCTGCGCCGCATCCGCCAGTGCGTGACCGTCGCCGATACGCCGGAGAATCGCGGCATGATCCAGGCCGCGGTGCATCTGCTCGAGGTCGACAGCGGCGGCGCCGTCAAGCGCGCCACCCGGAAAGGCGCCTGAACACCATGCGACTCAATACACTGAAACCCGCCCCCGGCGCCCGCCGTTCGCGGCTGCGCGTGGGACGCGGCGCTTCCGCCGGCCAGGGCAAGACCTGCGGCCGCGGCACCAAGGGCCAGCGCGCCCGCAAGGGCGGCTACCACAAAGTCGGCTTCGAAGGCGGCCAGATGCCGCTGCAGCGGCGCATGCCGAAGGTCGGCTTCCGCTCCGACATGAAGGTGAGCCGCGCCGAAGTCCGGCTGCATGAGCTCGCCAAGGTCGGGGGCGAGGTGATCGACCTCGAGGCGCTCAAAAAAGCCGGCGTAGTGCCCCCCTCCACCGAGCGCGCCAAGGTGGTGCTGTCCGGGGAGCTCAAGAAGGCCGTCACGCTCAAGGGCGTTGCGGTCACCAAGGGCGCACGTGCCGCGATCGAGGCCGCGGGCGGGAAGATCGAGTAAAGGAAGCACCCGAGGAGCCATGGCGAACACCCCATTCAGCAATCCGGCTGCGACGCTCGGCGATGCCGCGCGTTTCGGGGAGATTCGCACGCGCATCCTGTTCCTGATCGGCGCGCTGATCGTGTATCGCATCGGCACCTTCATCCCGGTGCCGGGCATCAATCCGGCGGAAGTGGCGCGCTTCTTCGGCGACCGCTCCAACACCATCCTCGGCATCGTCAACATGTTCTCGGGAGGCGCCCTCTCGCGCCTCTCTATCTTCGCCATGGGCGTGATGCCCTACATCTCGGCCTCGATCATCATCCAGATGATGTCGATGGTGGTGCCCTCGCTCATGGAGCTGCGCAAGGAAGGCGAATCGGGCCGGCGCAAGATCACCGAGTACACCCGTTACGGTACCGTGGCGCTCGCCGTGTTCCAGTCGTTCGCCGCGGCCGGGGCGCTCGAGAAGGGCGGCATGACGCTCTACACGGGCTGGTCGTTCCTGATGACCGCGACCATCACCATGACCACCGGCACCATCTTCCTGATGTGGCTCGGTGAGCAGATCACCGAGCGCGGCGTCGGCAACGGCATCTCGATGATCATCCTCTCGGGGATCGTCGCGGGCCTCCCGGGAGCCGTGGGCAACACCATGGAAGCGGTGAGCAACGGCGAGATGCCGGGTCCCGTGGCGCTGGCACTGGCGTTCCTGGTGGTCGGCGTGACCGCCTTCGTCGTCTACATGGAGCGCGCCCAGCGGCGCATCCCGGTCGATTACGCCAAGCGTCAGGTGGGGCGGCGCATGTACGCCGGCCAGAGCACCCATCTGCCGTTCAAGATCAACATGTCGGGCGTCATCCCGCCGATCTTCGCGTCCAGCCTGCTGCTGTTCCCGGCGACGCTGGCGAGCTTCTTCGGCACCAGTGCCGAAGGGCCGGTCGCGAACTTCATGCAGGACGTGGCGGCCGCGCTCGGTTATGGGCAGCCGCTGCACCTGATCATCTACGCGGTGCTGATCGTCTTCTTCTGTTTCTTCTACACCGCGCTGGTGTTCAACGCGCGCGACACCGCCGACAACCTCAAGAAGTCCGGCGCCTTCGTGCGCGGCATCCGTCCGGGACAGCAGACGGCGGAGTACATCGACCAGGTGCTCACACGGCTGACGCTGTGGGGCGCGCTGTACGTGACCGCGGTGTGCCTGATCCCGGAGATCCTGATCTCGTGGTACGGCGTGCCGTTCCGCTTCGGCGGCACCTCGCTCCTCATCGTCGTGGTGGTGGTGATGGACTTCATGTCGCAGCTCAACGCTCACATGATGTCGCATCACTATCCCGGGCTTCTCAAGAAGGCCAATTTGCTCGGCTACGGGCGAACTGGGCCGGGTGGTTAATCAATGAAAGTACGTCCGTCGGTCAAGAAGATCTGCAAGAACTGCAAGATCGTGCGCCGCCGGCGCGTGGTCTACGTCATCTGCTCGGACCCGCGCCACAAGCAGCGTCAGGGTTGAGGAAAGAACATGGCACGTATCGCCGGTATCAACATCCCGATGAACAAGCACGTGTGGGTCGGACTCACCCACATCTTCGGCGTGGGCCGCTCGCGGGCGCACGCTGCCTGCGAGGCCGCGGGCGTCAATCCTTCCACCCGCGTGAAGGATCTCACCGAGACGGAAGTGAATGCGCTGCGCTCGGCCATCGCCAAGTTCGCGGTCGAGGGCGACCTGCGCCGCGAAGTGTCGATGAACATCAAACGGCTGATGGATCTGGGAAGCTGGCGCGGCATTCGTCATCGCCGCGGGCTACCCGTACGCGGCCAGCGCACGCGCACCAACGCGCGCACCCGCAAGGGACCACGCAAGCAGGCGGTCAAGCTCAACGCACCGCCGGGAAAGGCATAAGGCATGGCTGAGCAGCAGAAACCTGAGACCAAGGGCGCAGCAGCGGCCCCGAGCGCGGCCCCGGCGGCAGCCGCGGGCAGTGCGCCTGCGGCGGCGCCCAAGAAGGCCAAGAAGGCCCGCAAGAACGTGCTCGATGCGATCGCGCACGTGCACGCGTCCTTCAACAACACCATCATCACCATCACCGACCGGCAGGGGAACACTCTGTCGTGGGCGACGTCGGGCGGTTGCGGCTTCCGCGGCTCGCGCAAGTCGACACCGTTTGCCGCGCAGGTGGCGGCGGAGAAGGCCGGCGTCGCGGCGCAGGAGCACGGCGTGAAGAACGTCGAGGTGCGTGTCGGCGGGCCCGGCCCCGGGCGCGAATCCGCGGTGCGCGCGCTCAATAACTGCGGGCTCAAGATCACCAGCATCTCGGACGTGACGCCGATTCCGCACAACGGATGCCGTCCGCCGAAGAAGCGGAGGGTGTGATGACAGCCGCGCAAACAGCTTGCCGCCTCGAACCAAGCCGGCAGCGCTTGTCCGCTGAAAGCGCCGCAGGCGGCTTTCAGCCAGAGGAAAGATAATGGCGCGTTATACGGGACCGAAGTGCAAGCTCGCTCGCCGCGAGGGCACGGATCTGTTTCTCAAGTCGGGCGTCAAGCCGCTCGAGAACAAGTGCAAGTTCACGGTGCCGCCGGGCGGCATCAAGGGCGAGCGCCGTCAACGGCTGTCCGACTACGGATTGCAGCTGCGCGAGAAGCAGAAGCTGCGGCGCATGTACGGTGTGCTCGAGAAGCAGTTCGGCAACTATTACAAGGCGGCGGCGCGCACCAAGGGCGCCACCGGCGTGACCTTGCTGCGCCTGCTCGAATGCCGGCTGGACAACGTGGTGTACCGCATGGGCTTCGCGGCGACGCGCGCCGAGGCGCGCCAGCTGGTGAGCCACAAGGCGATCGCCGTCAACGAGAAGCCGGTGACCATCGCCTCCTATCAGGTGAAGGCGGGCGACATCGTCCAGGTGCGTGAGAAGTCGCGTAAGCAGCTGCGCATCCAGAGCGCGCTCAACATCGCGCAGCAGGTGGGCTTCCCCGACTGGGTCGAGGTGAGCGACAAGGAATTTCGCGGCGTGTTCAAGTCGGCGCCGGGCCGGGACGACATCCTGCCCGACATCAACGAGAACCTGGTCGTCGAGCTGTATTCG
>DATGJR010000203.1:0-46959 GCA_035295065.1 Steroidobacteraceae bacterium | reverse complement strand
GCCGTCGAGCGTCTCGAACTGATCGGTGCGGCGGGCGAATTGTGCGAGCTCGCCCGCGTCGCGCCCGTGCGCGATGACCAGGGTGCCGTTCACGGTGGTTCCCGGGAATCGGCGGCGCCACCAGGCAAGGCCCTCCTCCCCGAGTTGCGCGATCAGCGGCGCGGAGCTCTCGCGCTCGCACCAGGGCGCGAGCATGCCACCGGCGAACCACGAGCACCCGGACTCGCCGAGCGCGCCGGCCCGCTCCAGGACCTCGACGGTCGCGCCGCGCTCGGCCAGCTCCAGCGCGCAGGCGAGGCCTGCGACGCCGGCACCGATGATCGTGACCCGCATCGTCAGCCCTCCGGGGCCGCCGGGACGTAGAGCTCGGAGCCTGCGGCGCGGAACTTCTCGGACATCTCGCGCATACCCTGCGCGCGCGCCTCCTCGCGCACCTCGTGCGAGATGCGCATGGAGCAGAACTTCGGTCCGCACATCGAGCAGAAGTGCGCCACCTTGTGCCCCTCCTTCGGCAGCGTCGCGTCGTGGAAGGCGCAGGCGGTGTCGGGATCGAGAGAAAGGTTGAACTGGTCCTGCCAGCGGAAATCGAAGCGGGCGCGCGACAGGGCGTCGTCGCGCGCGCGTGCGCCCGGGTGGCCCTTGGCCAGATCCGCCGCGTGCGCGGCGATCTTGTAGGTGATCACTCCGGTCTTCACGTCGTTGCGGTCCGGGAGCCCGAGATGCTCCTTCGGGGTGACGTAGCAGAGCATCGCGGTGCCGAACCAGCCGATCATCGCCGCGCCGATCGCGGAGGTGATGTGGTCGTAGCCCGGGGCGATATCCGTCGTGAGCGGGCCGAGTGTGTAGAAAGGCGCCTCGCCGCAGGTGGCGAGCTGCTTGTCCATGTTCTCCTTGATCTTGTGCATCGGCACGTGGCCCGGACCCTCGATCATCACCTGGCAATCGTTGCGCCAGGCGATGCGCGTCAGCTCCCCGAGCGTCTCGAGCTCGGCGAACTGCGCCGCATCGTTGGCATCGGCGATCGAGCCGGGCCGCAGTCCGTCCCCGAGGGAGAAACTGACGTCATAGGCGCGGCAGATCCCGCAGATTTCCTCGAAGTGCTCGTAGAGGAAGCTCTCGCGATGGTGCGCGAGGCACCACTTCGCCATGATCGAGCCGCCGCGCGAGACGATGCCGGTCACCCGTCCCACGGTGAGCGGCACGTAGGCCAGCCGCACCCCGGCGTGGATGGTGAAGTAGTCGACCCCCTGCTCGGCCTGCTCGATGAGAGTGTCGCGAAAGATCTCCCAGCTGAGCTCCTCGGCGACGCCGCCGACCTTCTCCAGCGCCTGGTAGATGGGCACCGTGCCGATGGGCACCGGGGAGTTGCGCAGGATCCACTCGCGAATGGTATGGATGTTGCGGCCGGTGGAGAGGTCCATCACCGTGTCGGCCCCCCAGCGAATCGCCCACACCATCTTGTCGACCTCCTCGGCGGTGGAGGAAGTCACCGCCGAGTTGCCGATGTTGGCATTGATCTTCACCAGGAAGTTGCGCCCGATGATCATCGGCTCGGATTCCGGGTGATTGACGTTCGCCGGCAGGATCGCGCGTCCCGCGGCGATCTCCGCGCGTACGAACTCGGGCGTCACCAGAGCGGGGATCTGCGCCCCCCAGGCATTGCCGTCGCGCGGCCCATCGGCGCGGTGCTCGCGCCCCTCGTTCTCGCGGATCGCGACATACTCCATTTCCGGAGTGACGATGCCGGCGCGCGCGTAGGCCAGCTGCGTGGCCGCTATCCCCGGGCGGGCGCGCAGCGGCGCCCGCCGCACGGGAAATTCCGGTGCCGCGCGAGCGCCTTCCACCAGTCCGTTGTCGACCGGCTGCACGCCTCGTCCCGGATAGGCCTCGGTGTCGGCCCGTGCGGCGATCCACGGCGCACGAAGCCCGGCGAGCCCGGCGCGGATGTCGATGGCGACGTCCGGGTCGGTGTAGGGGCCGGAAGGGTCGTACACCGTCATCGGGCGTTCGCCGCTCGATGGGTGCAGGGCGATCTCGCGCATCGCCACCCGCAGGTCCGGGTGCCGGGTGCCGCGAGCGTAGATCTTGCGCGAGGCCGGCAATGATTGCGCGACGACGTGCCAACTCTGTGCATTCATCAGGTGCTCCTAACGAATGCTGGCCGCGGGAAAGCGACCCGCCGCGCGCCGTGGCGCGCTGCGCGGGTCCCTGCTCGATCTGGAGGAACTTTCCTACGCCAGCATTAACTGGATCAGGTTCGGAGGGTCGCCACGCCGCGCTTCCTCAAAGCGCCAATGGCCTCTCAGCCCCTTGCCGGGGCTCCCCTAGCTTTCGAGTGAAAAGTAGTACGTCAGGCGGCGGCGGTCAATGGCACGCAGGGCCGAAATGAATCGTCCTCGGCGCCATGGGTCGTTGCTGCTGCACGCGCGCGAGCGGCGGGCGACGCGACACGTCGCCCGCTTGCCTGCTCGGGGTCGTCGGTCAGGCCGTTCGGCCGTTTCCGTGGCTCGCCTGGCCGCCCTTGCGGCCGGCTTCAGCGGCGAGCTCCGGGTGCTGCGAGAAGCTGCGCTTCTCGTCCGGGACGCTCTGCCCGCCCTTGCGCCCTGCGACCGCCGCGAGCGCGCGGTTCTGCGAGAAGCTGCGCTTGGCACCGGGCACACTCTGCCCGCCCTTGCGTCCCGCCTCAGCCGCCAAGCGGCGATTCTGCGAGAAGCTGCGCTTCTCGTCCGGGACGGCCTTGCCTCCCATACTGGCGATCTGCCGCTGGCGTTCTGCGTTCATCGATGCGAAGCCGCGATGCGACAGCCGTCCGTCCGTAGCCTGAGCCATTGCTTGTCTCCTTACCGACCCGCGTGGGGGCCGGCGCAAGTGCCGAGAACTGAGATTTCCAACACTGCCCGAGGCTACCACTCGCGGCGAACCGGGAGAACAGGACAGAAGCTGATTTTAGTGTTGTGAGCGCATCGCAGCGTGTTTTCAGGGCGTCAGGTGGTCGATCACCAGGCCAACCACTCCATCCTTGCCCACTTTGTAGGAAACCATCCCAACCGGATCGCCACTTGCGCCGACTGGATTTCCGGATCGCGCTATGCGTGCCACGACCTCGACGCTCTGGCCGGCGGCGAACGCACGGCCGGCAATCATCGAATCCTTCGCAGTCAACTCGACGGTCTGCGGGAAGTCGCTCGCCAGGCGGCGCGCGGCGAGCGGCGGGCCGGGCTGCGCGGGATCGCGCACGAAGACGAACAGCGGGAAGTTGCCCGAGGCGTTGCGCAGCGCCTGCGCAAGAGTGATCTTCACTCGCACCGCGGGTGCGGCGTCCGCCGCGGCGGCGGCAACCGGCTTGTCGGCGGTCTGTGCGCCGCCCGCGAGCTGTCGATCGATGGCTGCGATCTGCTGCTCGAGCACCGGACGGAGCGCTGCCGGCGGATCCATCGAGAGCAGCTTTTCGAAGCGTTGTTTTGCGAGCGGCAGGTCGCCGCGGTGCGCGGCGAGCGCCGCGCCGTAGAAGAGCGCCTTACCCGAATCCGGCGCGATTGCGAGTGAGCGATCGATGAGCCGCCCGGCGCGCGAGTCGATCTCGGAGCGATCGCTCATCAGGAGCGCCTCCGCCTCACCCGTCAGCGCGTCGACGTTGGTGCCGTTGCTCAGTCGATCGGCACGCTCGTAGGCGCGGTAGGCGAGCGGGTACTCCTGCAGCACGACATAGGAGCGACCGAGCATCAGCCAGCCGTTGAGGTTGGTGGGGTCGCGCTCGAGGCTGCGCGCGAGATTCGCAACCATGCGCTCGGGCGAGTCCGCGGCCGGGGGTGCGTGCCAGGGCCAGTTGCTCCAGCTGACATACAGAAGCGCGGAGCCGATGACCAGCAGGGCGGTGGCCGCGAGAGCCGTCCAGGTCGCGGGCGGCGGCCCGCCGGCCCGCTGCCGCAGCAGCGGCACAGCCACCAGCGCAACTCCCGCCACCGCAAGCAGCGCTGCGAGTACCACGAAGGTGAGCATCAGCTGCGCCCTTCCTCATCGATCGGGTCGGGATCCTGCGCCAGGAGCGCGACGCGCCGCCTCACGACCCGCGCGGCCACGAGCGCCCCGAGAAGCAGCAGTGCTCCGGGAGCGAGCCACAGCCACGCGGTACGCGTGTTGAAGCGCGGTCGGAACAGGATGAAGTCGCCGTAGCGCCCCACCATGTAGGCGCGCACTTCCGCATCGCTCTTGCCCGCCAGCAGCATGTCGCGAATCAACCCGCGCATGTCCGCGGCGAGCTGCACCGGGGAGTCCGCCAGGGCTTCGTTCTGGCATTGCATGCAGCGCAGCTCGTGCGTCAGTGCCGAGTAGCGCGCCTGCAGCTCGGGGGTGGGCATCTGGGTCGTGTCCACGGCCACTGCGGCCTGCGCAAGCACGAGCATCGCCAGCGCCAGCAGCGGCAGTGTGGCGGCGCGATGCCTCATGAGCCGCTCGGGCTGGCGCTGACCCGCGGCAGAATGTCGCGGGTCCACACCTCGCGGGTCAGTGCCCCGGTCACCTTGTAGACCACGATGCCCCGCGGATCGACCAGGAAGGTCTCGGGTGCCGCATAGACGCCCCAGTCGATGGCCGTGCGACCGCTGTGGTCGACCGCGACCACGGCGTAGGGGTTGCCGAGCTGAGTGAGCCAGGTGCTGGCTTCGCCGTCGTCATCCTTCCAGTCGAGTCCCACCAGCGGCAGGACCGCAGAGCGCCGCACCTCGAGCAGCATCTCGTGCTCGGCGCGGCATTCGGAACACCACGTGCCCCAGACGTTGAAGAGATACCACTTGCCCTTGAAGTCCCCCGAGCTCACCAGCCGTGCGGAATTGCCGAGCTCGGGGAGCGAGAACTGCGGGGCGGGTCTGCCGATGAGAGGCGAGGCGATCACGCCCTTCTCGGGTGCGTGTCGAATCCCGATCGCGAGCACGACCACCAGCAGCCCGAACGCTGCGAGAGGCACCAGGAAACGGGTCATGCGGCAGGCTCGCCGGCTGGCGTCCCCACGGCAGCCGCCTGCGCGGTGAGTCCCGGGCGGTAACGGCGGTCGGAAGCCGCCACTGCCCCACCGAGCGCCATGATGAGCGCCGCCAGCCAGATGAGGCTGACGAGCGGCCTGATCTGGATGCGCACGCTCCAGCGTCCCGCGCCGAGGTCGTCGCCGAGCGCGACCAGCAGGTTGTTGCCGCGGTCGATGTGGATGGAGGTCTGAGTGATCGCCTGGTGCTGGACCCAGTACTGGCGCTTCTGCGGCTTCAGGATCACGACCGGCGCACCGTTACGGCTGACCGCCACCGTCGCGCCGATGGCGTCGTAATTGGGGCCCTCGATCGCCGCTACACCCTCGAAGCGGAAGTCGTAGTTGCCGACCTTGACGGTGCCGCCATTGGCGAGCGCCACGTCGCGCTCGACCGTGAAGGACTGCACGGTGGTCAGGGCGATCACCGCGAGACCTAGCCCGGTGTGGGCGATGGTCATTCCCAGCACGCCTCGCGGCACCGACAGGCGCCGGCGCCAGCGGTCGAGGGGGTCTGCGAGCGAGGCCAGGATGATCCAGATGCCGAGCGTCATGCCGATCGGCGCCAGAACGTGACCACCCGAGTAGACCCCGAAGACCAGGCCGTTGGCGAGCACCGCGGCGACGACGAGCGTGGTGAGGAGCACCCGCTGCTTCGTTCCGAGCCGGCCGCGTTTCCAGCCTGCATGGATGCCGAGCGACAGGAGAGCCAGCAACGGCAGCATCGATACCATGAAGCTCGGGTTGAAGTACGGAGGGCCCACCGAGAGCGTGCCCAACCCCAGCGAATCGGAGATCAGCGGCGCAAGCGTGCCGGCGAACACGGTCGCGGCCGCGATCACCAGCAGGATGTTGTTGAAGAGCAGGAACGACTCGCGCGCACCGAGCTCGAAGCCAGCGGTCGATTTGAGCAGCGGCGCCCGCCAGGCGTAGAGCGTGAGCGCTCCCCCGATCATCACCACCAGGAACGCGAGTATGAAAATACCGCGCGCCGGATCGGCGGCGAATGAATGCACCGATACCAGCACCCCGGAGCGCACCAGGAAGGTGCCGAGCATGCTGAGAGAGAAGGCGACGATCGCGAGCAGCAGCGTCCAGCTCTTGAAGAGGCCGCGCTTGTCGGTCACGGCGAGTGAGTGAACGAGCGCCGTGCCCGCCAGCCACGGCATGAAGGAGGCGTTCTCCACCGGGTCCCAGAACCAGTAGCCGCCCCAGCCGAGCTCGTAGTAGGCCCAGAAGCTTCCGAGCGCAATGCCGCAGCCGAGGAACGCCCAGGCGGCCGTGGTCCATGGCCGGGTCCAGCGCGCCCATTCCTGATCGAGCCGTCCTTCGAGCATCGCCGCGCAGGCGAAGGCGAAGGCCACCGCAAAGCCGACATAGCCGGTGTAGAGGATCGGTGGATGCACCGCGAGCGCCGGATCCTGCAGGATCGGATTGAGGTCGTTGCCGTCCGCGGCCGGCGGATCGAGCCGAAGGAAAGGGTCGGAGGTGGCGAGCGTGAACAGCAGGAAGCCGAAGCTGACGACGCCGAGCACGCCGAGCACGCGCGTGGCGAAGCGCCGGGGAAGGCGCGCTGCGCCGATGGTCACCGCCACCGTCCAGGCGGCGAGCAGCAGGATCCACAGCAGGAGCGAGCCTTCGTGCGCACCCCACAAAGCGGTGACCCGGTAGAAGAGAGGCAGCGCCGAGTTGGAGTTCTCCGCCACGTAACGTACGGAAAAGTCCTCGCCGACGAAGGAAGCCACCAGGCAGCCCACCGCGGTCGCCACCATGACGAACTGTCCCGCGACCGCGGGCACGACGGCGGCGCTCCAGCGCTCGCGCGCGAACATGGGACCCGCAATGCCGAAGAACGCCTGCAGGGCGGCGAGCAGCAGCGCGAGGATCAGTGCGAAGTGGCCGAGCTCGGGCAGCATGTCAGGATCCTGCCGGCGCCAGCGGCGGCGCAGAATGCGGCGCGCTCTCGCTCGCCGGTGCGCCGGGCATGGTCTCGGTGCGCGACTCGCCGCGATGGCGCTTCAGCGAACGTGCCACAGCCGGCGGCATGTATTTCTCGTCGTGCTTGGCGAGCACCTCATCGGCGATGAAGGTCCCCCCGCTCATGTGTCCGTGGGCGACGACCCCGGCGCCTTCGCGAAACAGATCGGGCAGTACGTGGTCGTAGGTCACCGGCACCTCGTGACTGAAATCCGTCACGCGGAAGCGCACTTCGAGGCTCCCGGGTACGCGCTGCAGGCTCCCCTCGGTGACCATCCCGCCGAGGCGGAATGCCTCGCCGGCCGGCACCTTGCCCTCGAGCACCTGGCTCGGATCGAAGAAAAAGGTGACGTTCTTCCTGAACGCCGACAGCGCGAGCGCACCCGCGATGCTCACTCCCGCGACGATGCCGATCACCAGTGTCATGCGGCGCCGACGGGGAGTCATGTGCCGCTCCCGCCGCCGGCGAGACGCCGCCGCGCGGCCGCGCGCGCCCGCGAGAGCGAACGGCGCGCCCAGATGACGTTGAGCACGACCGCGCCCAGGGTGATCGCGTAGGAAGGCCAGACGTAGAGCGCATAGCCGCCCATGTCGAAGAACCGCGTCATGACCCGAGAGCCTCGCCGATCCAGCTGGCCGCGCGCTCGCGGCTGAGGATCTCCCCCCGCAGCCGCACCAGCAGCACGGCGACGAAGAACAGCGTGAAGGCCAGCAACATGATGAGCAGCGGCACCAGCATGGCCACCGGCATGGCGGGTTTTCCCAGGCGCATGACGCTCGGGGCCTGGTGGAGCGAGTTCCACCAGGTCACCGAGTAGTGAATGATCGGTACGTTCACGATGCCCACCACCGCGAGCACGGCGCTCGCACGATCCGCGCGTTGTGTGTCTTCGATGCTTCCACGCAAGCCCATGTAGCCGAGGTACAGAAACAGCAGGATGAGCTCCGAGGTCAGCCGCGGATCCCATTCCCACCAGGTGCCCCACATCGGTGCGCCCCAGAGCGACCCGGTCGCGAGCGCCGCGAAAGTGAACGAGGCGCCGATCGGGGCACAGCTCGCCGCGACCGCGTGTGCCACCTTGATGCGCCAGATGAGGCCGATCGCGGCGGCAACCGCCATCGTCGTATATACCATGAGGGACATCCAGGCACTCGGGGCATGTACGTAGATGATGCGAAAGCCGTCGCCCTGCTGATAATCGGGCGGTGCGAGCACCAGCCCGCCATAGAGCCCGGCGGCGATCAGGAGGCCCGACGTCCAGCCGAACCACGGCGTGAGCCGGCGCGCCAGAGCAAAAATGTACGGGGGCGAGGCCAGTCGGTGAAACCAGGTCCAGTTCATGCGGTGCCCTACTCCAGGCTGATACGTACGCCGGCCGCTGCCGCGAGCGGGGCCAGCGTGATGCCGAGGATCGCCATCGCCGCGAGAAGCTCGAGCGGCGCGCCGTAAGCCGAGCCGCGGATCGCGAGCTCGGTGGCACGTGCACCGAAGATGAGCACCGGCAACGACAACGGTAAGGTGAGGAGCGCGAGCAACACGCCGCTGCGGCGGATACCGAGCGTGAGCGCCGCGCCGATCGAGCCGATGAGGCTGAGCGCCACGGTGCCGACCGCAACGCAGATCACGATGCCGGGGACAGAGGCGCCGGGCGCCCCGAGCGATAGCGCCGCGAGCGGCGCCATGAGCGCAAGGGGCGCGCCGGTGAGGAGCCAGTGGGTGACGGTCTTCGCCAGCATGAGCCAGGTGAGGGGCTGTCCCGAGAGGCTGTACTGCTCGAGGGTGCCGTCGTGGGCGTCGTCCCGGAAGAGGAACTCGAGCGCAAGGAGCGATGCCAGCAATGCGGCGACCCACAGCACGCCGGGCGCGACCTCGCGCAGCCGGGAGAGCTCGGGCGAGACGGCGAGAGGAAACAGCGTCGTGACCATGGCGAAAAACGCGAGCGGCTGTACCAGCTGCCCGCGCCGGCGGAAGGCCAGCTTGAGATCGCGCAACAGCACGAGGCGCGCCGCATCGAGCATCGAGGCAGGGGCAGGCGGGCCACGGCCCTCCTCGCCCGCAAGCGCCGCCGGCTCCCCGGTCACCGCCGTCACGTTACTCAACTGCCAGCTCCAGCCGCTTCACCCGCTCGCGCGCGACCGGCAGATCCTGGTGAGTCGCCGCGAGCACCAGGCCGCCGCGGGCCAGCTGCTCCTCGATGAGGGTGCCCACCAGCTGCTGGCCGGCGGTATCGAGATTGGTCGTCGGTTCATCGAGCAGCCACAGCGGCACCAGCGCCAAAGACAGAGCCGCAAGGGCCACGCGCCGTTTCTGCCCGGCCGAGAGCGTACGAACCGGCCGGTCGCTCCAGGCGCTCGCGCCCACCCTTTGCAGCGCCCCCTCGAGGAGGGAATGGGTCAGGCGTCGCCGCACGCCGAGCCAGTAGCGCAGGTTCTCGAGCGCGCTCAGGTCCGACTTCAGCGGCGGCTCGTGCCCGATATACATGAGTCCGGAGTGGAAGGCGGGGAGGTCCTCGCTCACATCGCGTCCGTTCCAGAGGATCCGTCCGGTTTCTGCATATAAGAGGCCGCACACGGCACGCAGCAGAGTCGTCTTGCCCGACCCATTGGCCCCCGCCACGTGAAGACAAAACCCCGGGGGAAGCGTAAAGGCGACGCCGTCGAGCACATGACGCTCGCCGCGCCAGAGGTGCAGGTCTTCGGCTCCAAGGCCCTCGTACGCCATTACTTAGTCTCGCAAATTCATTGGTTTAACGCCATATTCTACTGTGTCTTCTCGTGGCGTCACCGCGGTCGATTTTGTCATCTGCCTGGGGCCGGACTCGAACCGGCACGGGGTTTCCCCCAAGGGATTTTCGTACCACTACAGCTTTCACTGCTGCATGTTTCCATCGGGCAAGCCATGCATTTGTGGTCTGGACTTTACCTTTGCCATCCCGTCCGCGGTGACTAAAGCGGGCGGATTAGGCAGGGGCCGTCAAGTCTCTACACTTTCCCCCAATCTGCCTCACCAGACTCGAGGGCTTAGCTCGGTATTGCAGCCACCCTTGCGTGCTGCTGTTCCACCGACTTTGACCCCATTCACGCCGGGCGTTTCCGCGCCGGGTGCTCAGTTTGGATCCAAGTCCCTTGCGTCTACCAATTTCGCCACCCAGGCTCAGGGTGAGCGGATAATTGTACGTCAGGCGCCCTGCAGCATCCCGGCGATCGCAGTGAACGAGCGCGCCGCGGCCACATCGCCCGCGGTCTTGCGATCCTTGTTGCGCAGCCGCGCGCTCGCGCCGGCATCGAGGAGCTTGCGCACCAGCGCGCTGTCGCCGTTGCGCGCAGCCACGATGAGCGCCGTGTCGCCGAAGGCATTCTGCGCGTCCGCATTCACGTGCTTCGAGAGCAGGCGATCGACGATTTCCGCGTTGCCGCTGCCGACCGCGAGCATGAGCGTGGTGTCGCCGTGAACGCTGCGCGCATCGGCATTCGCACCCTCCTTCATGAAGAGCTCGGCCACCGGCGCTACGCCCGCGGCACACGCCGCCGCGAGCGCCGTCATACCGTCCGCATCGGGATGGTCGGCGCTCGCGTTGTGCGCCAGGAGCAGCTGAGCGTTCTCGAGACGCCCGGCGCGCGCTGCGTACCAGAGCGCGGTGCGACCGGCCTTGTCCACACCCTCCGTCGCTGCCCCGGCTTCCAGCAGTGCACGCACGCTCGCCACGTCGGGCGATGCGGCCAGAACCATGAGTGCGGTGGTGCCGTAGGCGTCGCGCGCCTCGAGATGTGCGTGCGCGCCGATCAGGGCGCGGACGATTCCCGCGCGGTCGTTCTTCGCCGCCGCTAACAGGGGTGGCTCAGGATCCTGCGCGGCTCCGTCGGCGGAGGCGCCGCGCGCAAGGAGCGCCGCGACGATGTCCGTGCGTCCCTCGCGCGCCGCGAGCAGGAGCGGCGAGTTGCCGCGGGCATCGGGCCGGGCCGCCTCGGCCCCTGCCGCGAGCAGGCTCTCGACAGCAGCGGGCGTGCCGCTGAGCACCGCGACACTGAGTACCGTCAGGCCGTCCCGGGTCGATGCGTTCGCATCGGCCCCCTTCGCCAGGATGCTGTGCAGCAGCTCTGGCGCCGGACGCGACGCCGCAACTGCCAGGTCCGGCCAGCTCGTGTAGAGATCATGCGCTGCGCGCTGCACCGTCATCGGCGGGCTCTCGGAGGTGATCGCGCTGCGCGCGAGTGCCGTTGCCCCCTTGGCTCGCAGGCGCGCCACGACGTCGGCGGCCCCGCGCTCCTGCGCAAAGTCGAGCGCCGACCAATCCTGCGAATTACGCGGCGCGACGCTCGCGCCGGCGGCCAGCAGCCGATCTACCACGTCGATCCGTCCGCTGATCGCTCCCTGCATCAGGGCCGTGTTGCCGGCGCGGTCGCTGGCGCCGACATTGGCGTGCGCAGCGAGCAGCGCTTCCACCGCCGCCGGCTCTCCTGCGCGGGCGGCGAGCATGAGAGGAGTCATCCCGTGCTGATCGGCCGCATCGACCCGCGCGCCGCGACGTATGAGGAGCGTTACCGCGGGCGCCGAGCCCGCCGCCGCCGCGCGCGCGAGCGCACCGCGGCCGAAGTCATCCGCATCGCTGACCAGGCCCGGGTCGGCCAGCACCTCGAGGCTCGCAATATCTCCCTGCGCCGCGGCCAGCCAGAGCGCCTCGCGGCGCACCGCCGCGTCCTTGAGTTGAGCCGACGGCAGAAGGCTCGAAGGCAACTCCTGGCGAGCGCCCGCCATGCCGGCGGGGGGCGCCGGGGCGCGGAAGCCGAGCTGGCGCGCGCGCGCCAGCCATTGCGCGGCGCACGCCGGATCGGGCGGGTCGCTGTCGCTGCACAGGCTGGCGAGACTGAAGGCGGCCCGTGCATTGCCCTGCGCGGCGGACTTCTCGAGCCAGCTGCGAGCCGTGGCCCTGTCCGGCGGCCCGCGCAGGCCATTCAGATAAAACACCGCCAGCAGATATTGCGCTTCAGCGTTGCCGCCGGCAGCGAGGCGCTGGAGCGTTGCGGCGGCGGTCGCGAAGTCCTTGAGGCGGATCGCCGTCTTGACGGGGTCGAGGGGATCGGCAGGGCGTGCGACCGGGAGAGCGGCACCGCTCGCCAGCAACCCGAGCCACGCCAGTGCCCACTCAGGCCGTGCCATGCTTGGTCTCGACGTTGATGCCGATGCGCTTGAGGAAATCCGAGGGCAGGACGCCGCCGGCGCTGACGATGACCGCGTCGTTGCGCACACTGACGGTCGCGCCTTCCTGCTCGATCGCCACCTTCTCCGACTCGATCTGCTTCACGTTGGACTTCATCAGTACCTTGAGGACGCCGCCGTTGGCGGCATTCTGGATGCGATCGCGGTTGCGCGCTTTGGCGCGATCGAAATCGGCGCCACGGTAAGAGAGCACCACTCCCCCGCCACCGGACTCGGCAATGCTCGCAGCGGCCTCGAGCGCGCTGTCGCCGCCGCCCACCACCAGCACCTGCTGACCCGCATACTGCTCAGGATCGATCAGGCGGTAAACGACCTTTGGCAGCTCCTCGCCGGGCACGCCGAGCTTGCGGGGTGTGCCGCGCCGACCGATGGCGAGCAGCACGCTGCGTGTCGGATAGCTGTTCCTGCTCGTCTTCACCGTGAAGGTCTCGCCATTGCGGGCGATGTCCTCGACACGCTCGCGATAGTTGATCGTGACCCCGGTCTTGCGCTCGGCCTCCTGCCAGAATTGCAGCAACGCCTCCTTGCTGGTCTGGCGGAAGTTCACCTTGCCGAGCAGCGGCAGCATGGCAGGGGCGGTCATCACCAGCTTGCCGCGGGGATACTGGAACACGGCGCCCCCGAGGGACTCCTGCTCGAGCGTGACGTAGCGCAGGCCCTTGGCCTTGGCGGTGAGGGAGGCCGCGAAGCCTGCCGGCCCCGCCCCCACGATCACCAGATCGAGGGTGCCGTTGCCACCGCGGCCGCGGCGTGCGGCGATCGCCTCGACGGCCTGGCGGCCCTGCTCGAGGGCGTTGCGGATGAGACCCATGCCGCCGAGCTCCCCCGCGATGAACATGCCCGGCACGGAGGACTCGAAGTTCGGCGACACCAGGGGGATATCGACACCGCGGCGCTCGCTGCCGAACACCAGGGTGATCGCATTCACCGGACAGGCCGTCTTGCAGGCGCCGTGGCCGATGCAGTCGCCCGGACTCACCAGTACGGCGCGCCCGCCGATCAGGCCGAGGACCTCGTGATGCTCCTGCTCCGGGCATGCCTTGAGGCACGAGCTGCAGCCGATGCAGCGCGTCGGGTTGATGAGCGGGTGGAGCGAGGCGGGCTCGGCGGCGCCGGTCTTCTGCTGGGCGACGACGCTTCGCCGCTCGAGCCGGCGACGACGCAGCACGTGCCACACGAGCAGCAGCACGCACGGGATCCCATAGACGAGGTAGCTCAGCGAATCCAACTTCCAACACCGCCGTCCACTTTGCCACACGCCGCCCGTGCAGCTGCCGCGGACCCGAGACTGCCCAACCCCCATTCAACACGGCGCGGGCGCACCAGGACTGTGAATGCACTCACAGGACCCGGTGTTGTTACTGTCTGCAAGTCAAAGTAACACAGTAGACTTTTGTGACGTAATAGCCGGGAGTTCGGGCTCCTTTTGTCTGCATCTGACGACAAAAATGTCGTGCGGCGGAGACATGAGGAGAGTGTTGGTTTCAACGTGTATTGTCACGTGGGAACGCAGCGCGCCGCATCGCGGCACGTAGGAATCTTGATGGTCTCACTCACTTTTATAGCCGGATTCCTCACCGGGATTGCGGCCTGTGTGCTCTCGGTGTGGCTGCGGCGGATCGCTGCGCGGCGCACGCTGTCGCGCGGCTATCTCTTCGCGGCCGCAGTGCTCGCGATCTTCGTAATGGCCGCCGGTGTGCTCTACGTCACACTCGGGGCGCGCCATGCTTCATCAGGGGTCACCGCGACGGGCTCCGCCCCAGGGGGCGCCTCGCCCGCCTCGCCCGCTGCGAAGTCCATGCAGGAGGCGGTGGCCGGCCTCGAGGCGCGCCTGGCATCCGGCGGCGGCAATCCCGGGGACTGGGAGCTGCTCGCGAAAGCCTACGACTTCCTCGGCCGTCCGGAGGATGCAGCGCGCGCCCGACAGCACCTGGCAAGTCCCACCGCCACACCCGTGAGTGAGATGAGCCCGGAGGCGCTGATGGCGGCGGCGGCCGCGGCGGGCAATGCCGCCCACCCGCAGACGCCTCCCCCACCCGCTTCGATTCCGGGCGCGACGCTCGAGGAGCTCAGGCAGCGTGTGCACGAGCACCCCCGGGACGCCGCCGGCTGGCTGGCCCTCGCCGAGGTCGAGCGCGCCGGCCACGACAACGCCGCGGCACGCGCGGCGCTCGAGCGGGTCGTGGCACTGCACGGCATGACGGCGCAGTCCTGGGCCGACTACGCCGACGTGCTCGGCGGGCTCGCCGGTGGCTCGCTCGCCGGTGCCGCAGGCGATGCCATCGATCACGCCCTCGCTCTCGATGCCGCCAATCCGAAGGCGCTCTGGCTCAAGGCGAGCCAGGCACACGAGCAGCGCCGCTTTGCCGATGCGCTCACCTGGTGGCGCAGGCTCCGCGCGACGCTCCCCCCCGGCTCACCCGACCTGAGCATCGTCGACGGCAACATTGCCGAGGACACTCAGCTCGGCGGACTCGCCCCCGGCTCGATCAGGAAATGAACTGAAGGACCAGACCCCCCATGTCAGGACGCGCACGACAGACCGAAGAGCTCGACGACTCACCCGTGCAGGTGAGTCATCGCGGCACGCAGCCCGGCCGGGCGACACGCCCCGCGGCCACGCCCCTCGCTGGCCGCGCCGCCGCGCCGGCTGCCCGCGCCCCGCTCGCGGCCCCCCGGAGCGGCGCCGCGCGAGCTCCGAAGGCGCAGGCACCGGCCGCCCGCCTGCTGACCTTCGATCGCCTGTTCTTCGCCGCGGCGGCCCTGCTGCTGCTCTTCGGGCTCACCTCCTCGACCGAGCGCTATCTGACACCGACGCGCGGGGTCGGTTACGCGCTCGGCATCATTGGCGGGAGCCTCATGCTGCTGCTCCTGGTGTATTCGCTGCGCAAGCGCTGGAGCTGGCTCGCCTTCCTCGGCTCGACGCCGTCATGGTTCCGTTTTCACATGGTGCTCGGCATCGTCGGGCCACTGTGCATCCTCTATCACGCCAACTTCAGCACCGGCGCGACCAACAGCAACGTGGCGCTCTTCGCCATGCTGACCGTCGCGGGCAGCGGCTTCATCGGCCGCTATTTCTACGCCCACGTGCACTATGGGCTCTACGGCCGCAAGCTCGAGCTCAGTGACGTGCGCGCCGGCGCCGAGAAGCTCCGCAGCCTCTCGGGCAACATGAGCTTTCTGCCCGAGCTGGTGGGGCGCATCGAGGTATCGGAGCAGCGGCTGCTCGATGCCGGGCCGCATCTGGCGCTGCTCGGTTTTGCCAAGCCGCTGGTCGTGGCGCTCGCGACGGTGAGGGAACGCTGGCGGCTGCACCGCTATCTGCGCCACGCCCTGAAGGCGGGGGCGCGCGCCGATCGTGTCCTCGCGGCCGAGCAGCGCCGCCTGATGCGCGCGGCGCGCAGCTATATCGACCGGCGGCTCGCCGCCACCAAACGGGTCGCGGAGTTCGCCGGCTACGAGCGACTGTTCTCACTGTGGCACGCGCTGCACATTCCGCTGATCTTCATGCTGATCATTGCTGCGGTCATTCATGTGATTGCAATCAACGTCTACTGACACCGAAGGGCAGATGCAGGGGGGGCGATGGCAAAGGTTGCTGCTGACCGGAGTGCTGCTGGCGCTGTTGCCGGCTGAGCGGGCTGCCGCCGTGAATCCCGAGACGCTGCTCATGCCCGGCAAGCTCTCAGCTGCCCACGCGAAGTACGAGGAGCGGTGCACGAATTGTCACGACCGCAGCAACAGCGGCCGGCAGACGCAGCTTTGCCTCGACTGTCACAAGGACATCAAGGCGGATATTGCCGGCCAGCGGGGCTTCCACGGGCACGTCCCTGGCATGGCCGGGACGCAGTGCCACGCCTGCCACACCGAGCATCTGGGCCGCGGCGGGGACATCGTCAAGCTCGTGCCGGAGCAGTTCAACCACGACCTGACGGACTACCGGCTGCGCGGCGCCCATGCCGACCTCGCCTGCGCGAGCTGCCACGTTACCGGCAAGCCCTATCGCGACGCGCCCCGCGACTGCCTCGGCTGCCATAAGAAAGAGGAGCCGCACGAGGGGCGACTGGGGCGCGACTGCGGCTCCTGTCATGACGCGAGCGCCTGGCGCCACGTGAGCTACGACCACGACAAGACGGCCTTCCCCCTCAGGGAAAAGCACGCGGAGCTCCCCTGCGCCGCCTGCCACTTCGGCAACCGCTACAAGCAGACGCCGAAGGACTGCGCCTCCTGCCACGAGCCGGACGACGTGCACAACGGCGGGCGCGGCGCCAAGTGCGGCGATTGTCATACGCAGAAGTCATGGAAGACGCAGAAGTTCGATCACGAGAAGGAGACCGGGTTCGCGCTGCTCGGCGTGCACAACCGAATCGCCTGCAACGACTGCCACCGGAGCGGCAACCTCAAGGACAAATTGCCGAAGGACTGCTTCGGCTGTCACCAGGGAGAGGACGCCCACGCCGCTCGCATGGGCCGGGAATGCGGGAAGTGCCACGGGAACGAGCAGTGGAAGCCCTCGACCTTCGACCATGCGCGCGACGGCCATTGGCCTCTCGAGGGACAGCACCGGAAAATCGCCTGCGAGGCCTGCCACACCGCGGTCGTCGCGACCCAGAAGCTCTCGAGCGAGTGCCTCTCGTGCCATCGCCCGAACGATGTGCACGGCGGCAAGCTCGGACGCCGCTGCGAGGAGTGCCACAACCCGAGCGGCTGGCGCAGCAGCGTCAGCTTCGATCACGACCTCACGAGCTACCCGCTGGTCGGACTGCACGTGGCGGTACCGTGCGAGCAATGCCATCTGACCCGCCAGTACCGCGACGTCGGCAAGCAGTGCAGCGACTGTCACGGGGGGGACGATGTGCACAAGGGCAAGCTCGGCAAGGACTGCGCTCGCTGCCACTCACCCAATGGCTGGAAACTCTGGGAGTTCGACCACGCGAAGGAGACCGGCTTCGCACTCAGCGGCGCCCACGGCCCGCTCGCCTGCGAGGCCTGCCACCGCAAGCCCCCCGATGAGGTGAAGCTGCGGCAGGACTGCCTCTCCTGCCACGCAAAGGACGACGTACATCTGGGCCAGTACGGCCGTCAGTGCGAGCGCTGCCACTCCACGGTGACGTGGAGAGGGGCGCGGGTGCAGTAGGAGCCACCGTGCCGACCCGCCTCGCCCCATGTCCCACGCTCCACTTCCGGTGTCGGTGGCTGCACGCCGCCCTCGGCGCACTGCTCCTCATGCTCGCGCCGCTCCCGGTGGCGCTCGCGGCCCAGGCGCGCAGCAACTTCGATCACCTGACCACGGGCTTCGAGCTCCTCGGGCAGCACCGCAACCTCCCCTGCGAGGCCTGCCATGCCAATGCCATTTTCAAGGGCACGCCGACGCAATGCGGCGCCTGTCATGGCATCGGTACCGCAATCCGCGCCACCGCCAAGCCGGCCAACCACATCCTCTCGACCGATCAATGCCAGAGCTGCCATACCCCGTGGGCCTTCAATCCGGCGGTGGACTTCGACCACACTCAGGCCCTGGGGAGCTGCTCGACCTGCCACAACGGCACGATGGCGCAGGGCAAGCCGCCGACGCACATCCAGACCGATCTCGAGTGCGACGCCTGCCACAACACGCTCACCTGGGGTGGCGCGGCCTTCACCCACGTCGGCGTCACGAGCGGCTGCGCCGCCTGCCACAACGGCGTGAACGCCACCGGCATGCCGGCGACCCACATCCCGGTCGACACGCCCCCGGGTGCCCCGACGCCGTGCGAGGGCTGTCACTCGATCACCCAGTTCACCACCTGGGCCGGCACCGTGATCAATCACGCCTCGGTCACCGCGATGCAGTGCCAGACCTGTCACCAGACCGCGGCCTATCTCGGAATGACGCCGAGCACGAACACGACGGCCGCCGATTCCCGTCCCAACGCGACGCTCGATGCGAATCACCCGACGAGCGGGGACTGCGGGCAGTGCCACACGACGGTGTCGTTCGCGGCGAGCGTGTCACGCCCGGCCAACCACATCCCGACCAGCGCGCCGTGCGTGCAGTGCCACACCACCGGCAACGATGCGCAGTACTCCGTGACCGGCACGCACCAGGGCGTCACCGGATGTCTGAGCTGTCACGGCGCGGGAGTCGGCCCCTTCGCCAACATCACGATCGTCTCCACCCCCGCCAATCACTTCCCCATCGGGGCGCTCGATTGCAACGGCTCGGGCTGTCACACGACGGCCAACGTGAATCCGGGCGGCTTCCTTCTCGGCACCGCCAACCTCACCAGCCCGACACTCAGCGTGGCGGGACACACGACGGTGGCGACGGCAGTCGCCGCCTGTCAGACCTGTCATGAGGCCGCGCCTTACGTCGGCATGATTGCGAGCAGCGCAGGGGCCTGGGGCGACTCGCGCCCGACGGCCTACGATGCGTTGCATCCGACCACGGGCGACTGCGGCGCCTGCCACACCACCGCCCCGACCTTCGGTCTCAACACCACGGCGGGCATGCCTGCCAACCACATCCCGACCACTGCGCCCTGCGCGCAGTGTCACACCACCGCGGGCAACTACGCGGCCTATTCGCTCACCGGCACGCACCAGGGCGTCACGGCGTGTCTGAGCTGTCATGGGCCGACGGTCGGACCGTTCGTCAACGTGACGATGGTCACGACGCCGGCGAACCACATTCCGATCGGCAGCCTCGACTGCAACGGGTCCGGATGTCACACCACCGCCAACGTCAATCCCGGTGGCTTCAAGCTCGGCACGGCGAGCATCTCCTCGCCGACGCTGAGCGTCGCGGGCCACACGACCATCGCGGGCATCGCTGCCTGCGCGACCTGTCACGAGACGGCGCCCTACCTCGGCATGATTGCAAGCACCGCGAGCCTTGCGGGGGACTCGCGCCCGACCGCGCTCGATGCCAGCCACCCGACGACCGGCGACTGTGGCAACTGCCACGTCACGACCCCGACATTTGCCTCTGACCTCCTGCCGACGGCGCCGAAGCCCGCCAACCACATCCCGACCACCGCGGTCTGCGCCCAGTGCCATACGACCGCAGGCAACTTCGCCGCCTACTCCGTCGCCGGCGTCCACCAGGGCGTCAGCGGGTGCGTCTCCTGTCACGGGCCTTCGGTGGCGACCACCTTCATCAACGTCACGATCGTGACCACGCCCGCGAACCATATGCCGATCGGCAGCCTCGACTGCAACGGCTCGGGCTGTCACACCACGGCGAACGTCAACGCCGGCGGCTTCAAGATCGGTGCCGCGAGCATCGTGAGTCCGACGCTGACGGTGGCCGGGCATACCACGGTCGCCGCGGCGGTGGCGGGATGTCAGACCTGCCATGAGACCGCCCCTTACATCGGCATGGTGGTGAGCACCGCGAGCCTCGCCGGCGACTCGCGACCGACCGCGCTCGATGCGGCTCATCCCACCACCGGGGACTGCAACGCCTGCCACACGACCACACCGACTTTCGCGGGCAATCAGACCGGGGGCGCCAAGCCGTCGAACCACATCCCGACGAGCGCCGCCTGCGCCCAGTGCCACACCACGGCCGGCAATTACGCCGCCTACTCCGTGACCGGCACGCACCAGGGTGTCACCGGCTGCCTCACCTGCCACGGGCCTTCGGTCGCGACGACCTTCGCCAACGTCACGATCGTCACGACGCCGGCGAACCATATGCCGATCGGCAGTCTCGACTGCAACGGCTCGGGCTGCCACACCACGACCAACGTCAATCCGGGCGGCTTCAAGATCGGCGCCGCGAGTGTCTCCAGTCCGACGCTGACGGTCGCCGGACATACCACCGTCGCTGCGGCAGTGGCGGGCTGTCAGACCTGTCACGAGACCGCCCCTTACATCGGCATGGTGGCGAGCACCGCGAGCCTCGCGGGTGACTCGCGTCCGACCGCCTTCGATGCGAGCCACCCGACGACGGGCGACTGCAACAGCTGCCATACGACGACGCCGACTTTCACGAGCAACGTGACCGCAGGCTCCAAGCCCAGCAACCACATCCCGACGAGCGCAGCGTGCGCCCAGTGCCACACGACGGCGGGCAATTACGCCGCCTATGTCATGGGCGCTACCGGTCACAAGGGCATCACCAACAACTGCGCGCAGTGCCACGCCTATGGCCTGAGCTTCTACAACATGGCGCCGCCGACCCTGAAAGAGCCCGCCTCAGGTGCCACGGGCCACATTCCGGCCGTGCCGCCCAACGGCACCACGGTGGTCGCCTGTGAGCTGTGCCATTCGCCCTCGGCGTTCACCACTTTCTCCGGCACGGTGATGAAGCACGCCTATGTGGTGTCGATGAAGTGTATGGCCTGCCACGAGTACAACATGGCCTGGCAGACCAACTCAGGGGTGCAGCTCTGGACACGGCCGAGCCCGAGTCATCATGCGGGGCAGGACTGCAACGGCTCGGGATGTCACACCGCGCGCGACAAGCTCATGTTGCGGCCGGCGACCCGCACGCCGGTGAGCGTCGTGCCCGCAAGGGCAGGATCGGCGACGGCGCCGCAGACCGCCACGGCCGCGGCGGTGACCGTTGCTGCGACCTTCAATCACGCCACGACCTCCGGCGCCGCCTGCGTCAGCTGCCATAGCGCGGCGAACGGCAGCGGCAAGCCCGCGAGCCACATCGCGACGACCAACAACTGCCAGAGTTGCCACACCACGCTCGCGTGGCTCCCGGTGCGCACCGTCGACCACACGCAGGTCACCGGCACCTGCCTCAGCTGCCACAACGGCGCCGTGGCCACGGGCAAGCCCGCCCGCCACGTGGCGACGAATGCCGCCTGCGACCGCTGTCACACGACCAACGCCTGGATGCCGGCCCGTTTCGATCACGCGGGCATCGCCCCCCACACCTGCACGGGCTGTCACAACTCGGTCCAGGCGATTGGCATGGCGCGCACCCACATTCCAACCACGCAGCAGTGCGATACCTGCCACGGGACGCTCGCCTGGTCGCCCGCCCTGGTCGACCACTCGGCCTTCACGGGGGCCTGCGCGGGCTGCCACAACAACAATGGCGCGGTCGGCCTGACGCCGGGGCATTTCAGAACACACCTCGACTGCTCCACCTGTCACAGCTACCCGCAATGGAGCCTGGTGCGCTTCCGCCATACGAGCGGCGCCTACCCGGGCGATCACGCGCCTGCGCTCGCCTGCAGCGCCTGCCACACCGGCAACTCCGAGCAGCTGCCGTGGCCGGCGCCGGCCTATCTCGGCACGTGCGCGGCCTGCCATGCAGCCTCCTTCAAAGCGGCCGCGCATCCGAAAACCGTCAAAGGCCAGCTCTACACGGTGAGCGAGCTCGCCAACTGCAGCGGCGCCTGCCACGTGTACAGCGATTCGAATCCTCCGACCGTCGTCAGGAGTCTGCCGGGACCTCATCATCGGGTCGTGGATGCCACGTTCAAGCACTGAGAGCCGCTGGTATCCCCTGCTTCTGGCTGCGGCGGCGGCGCTCGGCGCGCCGGCCGCTCCCGCACAGGTCACCGCGCTGGGCCCCAATCGTCTGGTGAGCGTCATCGACGTGGCTGCGCACGATGACCAGGTCGATGTGACCATGGTCTTCAACTGCTCGATGCGATTCCTGAGCAACCTGCCGGCGAGCGAGGGCCGCGTGGTGCGCATTCAGCTCGCACCGCTTCCGGACTGCGGACTGAGCCCGGTCGCGCTGATTCCGACCGAGACGCCCCCGCTCCTCGGGGGCGCCGCGTTCGTGAGCATCGCGCGCCTGGAATCGACCGCACCCGGGCAGGTCACGCTCACCATCGAGTTCCGGCAGAACGAGCAGTTCGTGATGGCTCAGGGCGCCGATCCCCGGAGCCTGCGATTGCGGCTGCTCCATCAGGCGCGCCGTGCGGCAAAGGTGATGATCGGGCAGCCGGATGTCGTGGCCACATTCGCACTCAACCTCGACTCCGAGCCCAAGCCTTTCACGCAGGCGGACATCGATCTCGCCCACGAGCGCCTCAAGGCGCCGGTCTATGTGTCCGAGACGGTGGTGCAGGAGGAGAAGTGGTACCGGCTGCGCGCCGGACCCATCGAGCGCCGCTCCGATGCCGAGCGACTGCTCAGCCTCGCGCTGCGCGACTATCCGCGCGCCTGGCTGGCGATCGGCGACGATGCGCTCACCACCGCGGTCGAATCGGGCGGCGCGCCCGGCGAGCCCCTGCCGCCCGTCGAGCGCATGGGAAGCGATCCTGCGCTGCCGGCCGCGGAGCTCAAGTCGCTCCTCGGCGAGGCGCGCTCGGCCCTCGACAAGCATGACTACAGCCGCGCCATTACGCTGCTCACCAAGCTCCAGCGCCAACCCGAATTCCCGGATAGGGCGAGCGCCCAGGAGCTGCTGGGACTCGCGCGCGAGCGCGCCGGTCAGCTCGCGCATGCCAAAGCCGAGTACGAGGAGTACCTGCGCCGCTATCCGCAGGGCGAGGCGGCCGAACGCGTGGCGCTGCGCCTGAGGATCCTGCGCGCAGCCGAGGCCCGGGCCCGCACCGGGCGCGAGGCGCAGGCGCAGGCACGCGGCTGGGAAGTGAGTGGTGACTGGTCGCAGCTCTTCCGTTACGACGGCTCGAGCATCAGTAACGGCCCTCCGCCCCCCAATACGCAGTCGGTGCCCCTCGCCTCGACCGCGACCGCGGAGAACGCCGTTTTCAACGACCTCGACCTGCTGGCGCGCCGGCGTGGCGAGAACATCGACTGGATCGCGCGCCTGAGCGGCGGCTACGACAAGAGCTTCCAGTCGAGCGCGGCAGCGCTCGGCAACCCGACCCGTGTCAGCCTCGCCTCGCTCGAGGTGCTCGATCGGCCGCTGGGAGTGCTGGGGCGCGTCGGCCGGCAGGTGAGCGTCGAGGACGGCATCCTCGGGACCTTCGATGGAATGTTTCTGTCATGGCAGTTCAAGCCCGCCTGGTCCGTGAATGCCGCGGCGGGGTACCCGGTGGAGCAACTGATCCTCGCGCCCCAGACCCAGGAGCGTTTCGAGACGCTGGGCCTGCACGTAGCACCGCCCGGTGCGCACTGGGATGGAGGGATTTTCGCGAGCACATCGGAGTTTCAGGGCCTCAAGGACCGCCAGGCGGTCGGCCTCGAGGCACGCTATGTCGGAGGGGCGGCATCGCTCGTGACCGTCGTCGATTACGACACCTTCTATCACTCGCTCAACACCGCAAGCCTCATCGGCACGCTCCTGCTGCCCGCGCGGTTCAACGTGAGCTTCGATGCCGAGCGGCGCAACTCCCCGGTCCTCACGACGCGCAACGCGCTCGTCGGCCAGACCTTCACCGACATCGTGCAGCTCGAGCAGGTGTTCACCCAACAGCAGATCTACCAGCTGGCACGCGATCGCACCCCGATCACGTCCGACTACAGCGTGACGATCACCCGCCCGCTCGGGCAGCGCTTCCAGCTCACTGCGATCGTGACCGGCACCGAGACCGCCGCAACGCCCGCATCGGGCGGCGTGGCCGCGGTTGCCGGAACCGGCATGCTGCTCGACTATCAGGCTCAGCTCGCCGGCACCGACCTCTGGCATGCGGGGGACTTCAGCGTGGTCACCCTGACCACCGGCAACACGGAGATCGGCCGCATCGATTCGATCGCCGCCACCAGCCGCTTCCCCATCGGCGGTGCGTGGCGCCTCGGCCCGCGCTTCACCGTCGATCGCCTGACGGCGCTCAGCGACGGCAGCCAGGAGACGACCTACATTCCCTCGGCGCTCCTCGACTGGACTCGCGGGCGTTGGCTCTTTCAGCTCGATACGGGCGCCGAGCTCGGGCGCCGCCAGGCATTCCTGCAGCTCGCCAATGGCACCTTCGTGCAGACGCAGAACACCTCGCGCTACTATATAAGCCTGTCCTATCGCGTCACCTTCCAGTAGTGAGCCGTCGTGTGCGCAACAGGCTAGCGCTCGCAGCACTCGCGGCGTTGCTCCTCGCGCCGGCGCCGCGCCTGGCGCGCAGCACCGACCTCGCCCCCCGCGAATACCTCGACCAGGAGACCGCCGCCACCGTGACGGTGGTCGCCGAGCCCCTGGTCTTTGCCTATGCGCGCACCGAGCTCGCCGCCAATGCCCGCGACTATGTGACGCTCGCGGCGGCGGCCGTGAATCGCGGCGGCAAGGTTGATTTCGTCGGCATCGCCTATTTCTGGTCGACCGTCGATCCGCGCATGCGCACCGACCCCCTGCCGACGCCCGAGCCCCTGATCATTCAGGCCGATGATCGCCGCATCGAGCTCAAGCTCCGGGGGCAGTCGGCGCACGACGCGGGCATCGGCGTGCCGGCGCATGCGCCGCCCGGGCCCCCGGTGACCCCGAACGTCTACGGCATCGATCTGCCGACGCTGCGCTTCATCGCCGCGGCGCGCCACCTGACGCTCCTCGCCGACAGTCGCGGCACTCTCCTCAGCTACCGCCTGTGGGGCGATCAGCGCGCGGCGCTGCAGGCCTTCGTGCGGCGCATGAGCGGGGAGGACTGAAGCGCGCTCATCGCTTCAGGCTTCCTGCCCTCTCAGGCCGACCACAAGAGCGGAAAGAGCGGATGCTCCATGGGCGCTCCGGGCGGGAGCTCCGCGGCGAGGCCGGGGAAATCGGGCGAGGTGGCCCAGCGGCGCGGCGCGTGGCGGATGTCGTCCCCGAGGAGGCGCACCGAGAACACCCGGCGGCGCCCACCGGCGCTCACCCCCGGGGCGGCGTGCAACGTCAGCATGTGGAAGCACACGGCATCCCCCGGCTCGAGCGCCCAGCCGAGGATGCGGTAACGCGTCGGCTCGGCTTCGATATCGGGGAGCTCGGCGAGCGACCCTTGCGGAAACCATTTCGCCTCGCGCGCGAGGAAGGAGCGTGGCATGAGCCAGGGACCGCGGTGCGAGCCTGCGACGAACTCGAGCGTCGCCTCGCGCGCCACCGGGTCGGCCGGAATCCAGAAACTGCAATTCTGCCAGCCGTCGATGTTGTAGTAAGGCTGGTCCTGGTGCCAGGGCGTGCGCTGGCGGGTACCGGGCTCCTTGGTGAGCATGTGGTCGTGATAGAGCCGCGCGGTCGTGCTCTGCATGAGCTGCGCGCCCGCCACCCCCAGTGCGGACTCGAAGATCACGCGTCGATAGCTTTCGTTCTCCTGCCAGGAGCAGAAGTCCTCGATGAAGAAGCCAGGGTCCTCGCGGCTGCTCGCCACCTTGGCGCGCGGGCTCGGCTGCGCGAGGTTGCGATCGATGCCGGCGCGCAGCAGCTCCACCTCCCGCGGCCGCAGGAGCTGCCGCAACACCACGGCCCCGTCGGCCTGAAAGGCTGCGACGTCCTGCGCCGTGACGCGTGCACCGGAGCCCCGTGCCACCACGGAGATGCTCACTCCCTCAGGCGCAGCAGCTGCCGGCAGCTCCTGAGGAAGCGCTGCCGGTCCGGCTCCGACTCGATCTCGGCGCCGAGCAGCACGATCAGCGACTCGGGCCCGGCGGCGGTGGCGGCCGCGCGCTTCACCAGGTGCCTGGCGAACGGACCTATGTATCCGGCCAGCTCGCTCTCCAGACGGTGCAGTTGCGCGGCGTCGAGCAGCATGGGCACCGGACCGGTGCTCGCGGTGCCCGGAGGCATCGCGTAGCTCCCGGAGGTCGCAGCGGCGGCCGCCGGCGCTTCGGTCCGCAGCAGCGCACGCAGGTACTCGGCGAGCCGTGCGAAGTGCGGCTCGATCGGCGGCGGGAAGGCGTCCAGCCAGTGCTGGCTGCTCAGGAAATACTCGAGGCTGTGCGAGGGCAGCACGTTCTCGATGCGAAACGGCAGCACCGTCACGCGATGATGCACGGCGCGCTCGACCTCGCGGCGCACCTGGGGCGAATCATTGGTGTTGGACGAGAACACCAGCACCATGACACGCGCCGCCGCGATCGCCTCGACGATCTCCGCAGCCCAGTCGGCCGCCGGTGTCACGTCGCGCGGTGCGATCCAGCAGTCGATGCCGGAGCTCTCGACGCGCGCCACGACGCCGAAGGCAGGCTCGCGATCGGCCTGGGAGTAGCTGACGAACACCGGGCGTGCGGGCAAATCAGATCTCCAGAAGCTTCATGGCCTTGTCGAGGCTCTTGCGCATGCGGTTGAAGGCGCGCCCCAGGGCCGCGATCTCGGCGCCGCCGCTTGCCGGAAACTCCGCGGCACTGCTGTCGCCGACGCTCAGCTGATCGGCGATCCGTGCCATATGGCGCACCGGCCGCACCACCAGCAGGTACATGACGAGGTTGACCACGATGAGCAACGCGACGAACACGCCGCTCAAGGCCAGGAGAAAGGCCCGGAAGGCGCCGCTTGCCGCCGCTTCGGCCGCCGAGATCGGCACCGAGACGACCTGCGCCCCGATGACATCGTCCGCCTGCCAGCCGAAGCCGTTGTTGCTGCCGTAGCGGGCCACCACCGTGGCGGGCGCCGCCGCTGCGGTGCTGTGGCAGCCGAGGCATTCGGGTTTGGCACGAATGGGCCGCGCGAGGTACAGCGAAGGACCGAGCGGCGTGTCGCGCTCCCCGACCACCTCGTGCACGGCCGGGTCGTCGCGAAACCGCCGGATGATGTCGGTTTCCCAGTCCGTGGCGCGGTCGCGGGGGTTGGTCGGATTCAGGGTCGCCTCGTGATAGGAGTAGTCGCGGCGGCTCTCCTGGACGCGCAGGAAATTCTCGGTGGCGGCGTAGGCGGGGACGCTCTGCGGCAGAAACTCGCTCTGCATCTGCGTGTGCAGGAGCGGTGCGATCTGCTTGGCGGTGTAGTCGCGCACCGCCAGAGCACTGTCCATCATGAGTCCCGCCTCGGTGCGGATCTCGCGCTCGGCATTCGCCTGAAGCACCGCGCGGCAGATGAAGCCCGTGAGGGCTGCACCGAGCGCGAATACGGCGATCAGCGCCAGATTGATCCGAACCAGCAGACTCATCGCAGCTCTTCCCCCGCCGACTCCCCTCGGGCTGTTACGCCGCCCGTTGCGCAGGCCAAAGTAGTGGATCGCGACCGTCGAGTGCAACTACTACCCAAGGGGTAGGTTGTGGCAGCCGGGGCGCGGGCCTCACAATTCGCCGCTGTGACGCTGCCAAACGCAAAGTTGAGCCGGAATTCCCCCTTCATGGTCGGAGTCTCCGGCCACCGCGATCTCGATCCGGGAGACAGCGCGCGCCTGCGCGAGGCGGTGACGGACTTCGTGCAGCAGCTGAGGTCGCATCTGCCGGATACGGAGCTGCGGCTCATCGTCGGGATGGCGCAGGGGGCCGACCTGCTGGTCGCCGAGACCGCTCTCGGCCTGGGTGTCCCGGTCGAGGCCGTGCTTCCGATGCCGCTCGAGAGCTATGCAGCGGATTTCGACGCGCCGACGCTCGCCTGCCTGCGCGAGCTCCTGCGCAGTCCGCAGGTGCGCTGCGTCGAGCTCTCCGCCCAGCGCGCGACGGCGGCCAGCCCCGGCCCGCATTCGCGCGAGCAGCGTGACGCCATGTACGCCAATCTCACCGATACCCTGATCCGCCGCAGCAGCCTGCTGCTCGCGCTCTGGGACGGGCGCGGCTCACAGCTTCCGGGCGGCACGGCGGACACGGTACTGCGGTACCTCGGGGTGCGTAACGATGAGAACCGCGAGGCCGATACCCTCGAGTTCGTCGAGTCCGATGCCGAACTCGAGTCGGAGTCCGAGACGGCGCCGCGCCTGGTGTACTGGACTCCCGCGGCTCGCAGCGGCAGCGGCGGCGGCTCAGCGCAGCGTACTCCGTGCTATCTGGTCGGGGCCGGCGAGAACGTGCTGCAGATCCTGCGCACCATGCCGGCGCGTCTCAAGCACCAGCTGGCCGAGCTCAACGCCTACAATCTCGAGTATCAGCAGCTCAGTGCCGCCGCGCGGCTTGCGCCGGCGGAGTCGCTGGCGGCCTCACTCCCTGCAGGGGTGGTGCTGCCGCCCGAATCGCTCCTCGAGGACATCGACCTGCAGTACGGCAAGGCGGATGCGCTCGCGATCCATTACCAGCGCCGCTCGGACCTGCTCTTCGACCTGTTCGCGTTCATGGCCTTCGCCATGGGCGTCGCCTACCTCATCTATGAGAAGCTCACCGAGTCACGACTGCTCCTCATGGCGTACCTGGCTACGCTCCTCACCAGCCTCGGCGTCTACTACGTCCTGCAGGGCAAGCGCTGGTTCGGCAAGCACCTCACCTACCGCGCGCTCGCCGAGACGCTGCGGGCGCGTTTTTACCTGCGCCTCGCGGGCGCGGATCAGCGCATGGATGCGGGTGAGGTGCTGGCACTTTCGGGGATCGAGCGCTTCCAGGGCTTCGGCTGGATCGGCTTCGTGCTGAAGGGCATCGAGGTGGACCGCGTCGATCCCGACCGCAGCCTCGAGACCGCGAGCGTCGAGCAGGCGTGGATCGAGGGACAGTTCCGCTACTTCACCCGCAAGGTGGCACAGCTCGAAGGGGCGAGCCGCCGCGTGAAGCACATGCGGCACTTCCTGCTGGTCGCGATCCTGATCGTGATCTCGCTGCTCTTCGCCTTCGGTGAGCCGCTGCACCGCATCGACATGGGACTCGGCGTGCCGGTGAAGAACATCCTCACCTTCTCCATGGGCTTCATGGCGGTGCTCCTCGGCGTGTGGGAGCTGCACCAGGACAAAATGGCGACGCGGGAGCTCCTGTGGCAATACCGCAATCAGCTCAGTCATTTTGCGCGGGCAAAGACGCAGCTCGTGCGCATGGCGAGCGCCCGGCGCCGCAACGACGTGCTGGTCGCGCTCGGCAAGGACTCACTCATGGAGAGCTATCTGTGGGCCATCCATCGTTACCACCGCGAGCACGAGCCACCTGCCGCGTAAGGTAAGATCCCCGCCAGCCACTCACCCGCGCGGGGTAATCCATGATCTTGCTGCTGGCACTGATTCCGGCGACCGCTCTCACCATGGCGGGCTACGTCGTTCTCTACGTGTCGAAGCGAAACGAGGGAGCCTTGAGCACCTTCGGCCGCTGGCTCGCCTTCTGGGCGTTCACGCTCGCCGCGCTCGTAGTCCTCGGCGGCGTATTTGCCGCCGGACGCATGCACCGGGAAGGACCCCGCGGATTCTGGAGCAGGCACCACGGGTGGAGCGAGGAGCGGCGCGACTTCGATCGAGGCGAGCGCCCGGAGCCGGGCGCGCCGCCACCCGGCGCCCCCGGCGCGGATGTATCGCCCCAGCCGCCCTCCCCGGCACCGAGTGGCGCTAAGTAAGAGGAATATCGTCTAAGTAACTGTTTCGCCAAGGACCACGATCGTGACAGAAGGGCCCGCACCGAGCCGCCGCCGCGAGCGCTCGCGCGCACCGCGGTCCACGGGCCCCACCCTTGGCCCGCTGCCGCGGCTGGCGAACTCCTGGCCGCCGCTCGAGATCCTCACGACCGAGCAGGTCGAGCGGATTCTGCTCGCGGCGTTTCGCGTCCTGGAGGAGGCGGGGCTCGAGATCCGCAGTCCCGCCGCGCGCGCGGTCTACGCAAAGGCCGGGGCAATCATCGACGAGTCCACCATGATGGTGCGTCTGGGACGCGACCTCATCGAAGCGCAGCTCGCGCACGCCCCGCCGCGCTTCCTCCTGCACGCGCGCAATCCCGAGCGTCATCTCGCCGTCGGCGACAACGTCGTCAACTTCGGCCCGGTGACCGGAGCTCCCAACATCCGCGACAACGAGGGCGGCAGGCGTTTCGGCGACCTGGAAGGATTCCGCAACATTCTGCGGCTCACTCACGCGCTCGGGGTCCTCCACTGGCAGGGCGGCATCGTGGTCGAGCCGGTCGATGTCCCCGTGCCGATCCGCCATCTCGCGACTTACCAGGCCCACATCGAGTGCGCCGACACGGTGTGGGCGGCCCGCGGGATTGGCGGCGTGCAGGCGCAGGACGCGCTCGCCCTGTCGGCCATCGAGCACGGCTGCAGCATCGAGGATCTCGCCGCGCGTCCGACGCTCATGACGGTGACCAACGTCAACTCGCCGCGGCGTGTGGACGAGGAGATCCTCGACAACATCATGATCATGGCGAGCCACGGCCAGTGCGTGGTCATCACGCCCTTCACCCTGATGGGTGCGATGGCACCGGTCACGCTCGGCGGGGCGCTGGTGCAGCAGACCGCCGAGGCGCTCGGCGTGGTCGCGCTTTGTCAGCTGCTGCGGCCCGGCGCGCCATGCGTGCTCGGCGGTTTCACCTCCAATGTCGACATGCGCACCGGCTCGCCCGCCTTCGGCACCCCCGAGTACGTGCACGCTGTGATCGCCGCGGCGCAGATCGGCCGGCGCCTGAAGCTCCCGGTGCGCACAAGCGCGGTGAATGCCTCGCCCGCGGTCGATGCGCAGTCGACCTACGAGACCGCCTTCTCGCTCCAGGCCGCGATCCTGAGTCACAGCCACCTCATCAATCACGCGGCGGGCTGGCTCGAGGGAGGGCTGTCGGCATCGCTCGAGAAGATCGTGGTGGACGCCGAGCTCCTGCGGCAGTGGGCCGAGATCCTCAAGCCCGTCGCCTTCAGCGACGACGACCTTGCGGTGGATGCCATCAAGGGCGTCGCCGCCGGCGGGCACTTCTTCGGTGCGCCGCACACGCTCGCGCGTTATGAGAAGGCCTTCTATCGGCCGCTGCTCTCCGACTGGTCGAACTTCGAGAACTGGCGCGACGCCGGCAGCCGCACCGCCACCGAGCGCGCCACCCTCATCTGGAAGAAGCTGCTCGCAGAATATCAACCGCCGCCGCTCGATCCGGCCGTGCGCGAGGCCGTCACCGCCTACGTGGCCCGCAGGACCTCCGAGCTCGCCGCGACGTGACCGCTTTGATCGCCAACGCCCGCATGTATGCGGTGACCCCCGCTGTCGAGACGTGCTGGCGCGAGCTCCTCGGACACGTGGCCGACGATGCGGGCGTAGCGCTCGACTATGTGCCCTACCCCGCTCCGCAACCGCTCGAGGCGCTGTGGACGCGTCCGGATATGGGTGCGGTCTTCATGTGCGGCTTTCCCATCGCGCTCGGAGTTGCCGCGGTTGCGCCCCTCGCGTCCCCGATTCCACGGGCTGCGTGGGCGCAGCATCGCGCCGTTTACCGCACCGATCTCATCGTTCGCCAGGAGGCGCCCTTTGCCACGCTCGCCGACACTTTCGGTCGGCGCGCCGGCTGGACGGTCGCTCACTCACACTCCGGCTTCAACGCCTGGCGGCACCATCTGCTCGCCTTTCGCACCCCCGCCCGGCCGAATCTCTATGGTGAGATGGCCGGCAACCTGATCACCGCGCGCAGCGTCCTCGACAGCGTCCGCGAAGGACGCATCGATATCGGGCCGCTGGATGCCTACTGGCACATGCTGCTCGCGCGGCACGCACCGGCGCTCACCTCGGGAATCCGCGTGCTCGAATCGACGGCGGTGGCGCCGATGCCCGCCTTCGTCGCCGCGGCGGGCACGCCCTCTGAAGTGGTGAGGAGGCTGCGCGACGCCTTCAGCGCCGCCGCCACCCGGCCGTGGTTCGCAACGCTTAGCGATGAGTTGCTGCTGGAGGGTTTCGCGGCGGTCTCCGCGGAGACCTTCGCACCGCTCCTCGAATGGGACCGCCTCGCCCGGAGCGCGGGCTACGACCAACCCGGCTGAGGCCTCAGCCGCCGGCGTTCGGTACGCGGTCGGTCGGATGGAGCGGTGAATCGTGCGGGCGCAGCAGGAAGCGTCGCGCGACGTCGAAGTAGGTGTGGTAAACGAGTCCGCCGTTTTCGACGATGAGCCGCCCGCGTATCCGCTGATAGCGCTCGGGATACTGGTACCACGGGACCCAGGGTGCCTCGTGATGCAGGGAATGCAGGTTGTTGAAGAGGAAGATGGGACCGAGGATCCACGATCCCTCGACGATCGCGATGCGAGCGCGCACGGAATCACGCGCCCGATGCTCGGCGAAGGAGCGGATGAGGGTGAGGCTGGTTCCTGGGACCGCCATGGTGAGCAGATAGATCCACAGCGGAATCCCGCACACCACCTTCACCCACACTACGACCGGAATGCACCACAGCAGGTGCTCGACCCACAACGCCCGCACACCCCTCTTGTGGGTGAGAATCGCGCGCCATTGGCTGAGCAGATAGAGGCCGATCGACCAGAACACCCCGACCGTCACCCGGCCGGCGAGCGTCTGCGAGACGCGGACGATGCCACGGGTGAGCGGCGAGAGCCTGCGCCAGTCGTGCGCCGTCCAGTACCAGGATTCGGGATCGTCGAGCGGGTCGGTGATGCGCGGGTCAATATGGTGCGCGAGATGGCTGGCGCGATAAGAGTCATAAGGCAGCCACAATGACAGTGGGACGATCGCGAGCAGCCGGTTGATCCGCCCGGAGCGCGTCGGGTGCCCGTGAACGATCTCGTGCTGCAGCGAGCCGTGCAGCGTCAGCAGTACGGCGGTGATCGGCGCCACGACCCACAACGGCCATACACCGTACATGCGGGTGACCGTCAGCCAGCCCCCGTAGGCAAGCAAGGCAATCGCGAGGGTCGGAACCTCGACGGCGGCCAGGTGCCGTTCGATGGAGCCTGCTTCGGCAGGCGCGGTATCGGTAAGCGACGCAGTCGGGTAGTTCACGGAAGATCGCCAGGTTCGCAGGGATTCTATATCAAGGCCGCGACTGACTCAGAATACGCAGGAATACCCAGGCGGGCTTTGCGCCGGCTCTCACTCCGGTGAGACGCTGCGCATCAGGCGGTGCTCGAGCGCCGCCAGGGCGTCGTAGAGCAGGATCGCCATGAGCCCGGTGAGGAGCCCTCCCTGCAGGATGAAGGCGGTGTTGCTCGAGAGGAGCCCGGCGATGATCACCTCGCCGAGCCCCTTGGCGGCAACCGTGGACCCGATGGTCGCCGTGCCCACGTTGATCACCAGCGACAAGCGCATGCCTTCGAGGATGAGCGGCATCGCCAGAGGGAGCTCCACCGAGAACAAACGCTGTGGCGCGCTCATGCCCATGCCGCTCGCCGCCTCGAGCACCGCGGGCGGGCAGGTACGCAGCCCGACCAGGGTGTTCTCGAAGATCGGCAGCAACCCGTAGGCGAAGAGCGCGATCAGCGTCGGCTTCTCGCCGAACCCGACCAGCGGCACCGCCACCGCAAGCACCGCCACGGGCGGAAATGTCTGGCCGATGTTGACCAGCGTCCGCGACAGCGGCAGGAACTGGGCGCCGCTCGCACGCGTGACGAGAATCCCGAGGCCGACTGCGACCACGGTGCTGGCAGCGGCGGCAAGGCACACGGTGCCGAGCTGTGCGAGCGCCAGCGTGAGGAGGTTGCCCTGGTCATAAATCGGCGGCGCGCCGTACTGCGTGAGCGGGGCAAAGAGGGGTGCGAAGCTCTGCGGGGTCACGAGGAAGGCGACCAGCAGCGCAAGCGCCGCGAACCGCAGCAGGGTGGAAGCGCGGGGCGCGCGACTCATGTCAGGGCCGCCCGCGAGCGAGGATGGCCTCGACGGTGAGCCGACCGCACACCACTCCGCGCTCATCGACGACCCGTGCGGATTGCGCCCCGCACCACAGCAGCTGCGACAGCACCTCGCGAAGCGAGACGCTCGCGGCAACCGTCGGGCCCTCGGCCGCGCCGGGCAGCGCCGCCTCCCCCGCCGTGACCAGCGAGAGGAGCCGCATCGCCCGGTCAGCAAGTCCGGTCAGGCGCGACACGAAAGGGTCGGCCGGCTGCCGCAACAGCACCGCCGGAGTATCGTACTGCAGCACCTTGCCGGCGCTCATCACGGCGACGCGATCGGCCAGCCTGAAGGCTTCCTCCATATCGTGCGTCACGACGACGACGGTGGTTCCGAAGCGAGCCTGAATGGCGAGCAGGTCCTCCTGCGCTTTGTCGCGGATGATCGGGTCGAGCGCTCCGAAGGGCTCGTCCATCAGGAGGACCCCGGGCTCTGCGGCGAGCGCCCGCGCGACACCGACGCGCTGCTGCTGGCCGCCCGACAGCTGGTGTGGCAGAGCCTCGGCGTACCGTGCCGGGTCGAGCTGGAACACCTCGAGGAGCTCGCGCACGCGGCTGGCGATCCGCCGCGCATCCCAGCGCAGGAGCCTCGGCACGGTAGCGATGTTCTCCGCAACCGTACGGTGGGGAAAGAGGCCATTGCCCTGGATGACGTAGCCGATGCGCCTGCGCAGGAGGTACGCAGGCTCGGCGCGGGTGTCCTGCCCGTCGATCAGCACGCGCCCGCTGCTCGGCTCGACCAGGCGGTTGATCATTCGCAGCAGCGTCGACTTGCCGGAGCCCGAGGTACCCACGATCGCGGTGATCGAGTTGCGCTCGATGGCGAGCGAGACACCGTCGACCACCGTCGTGGTGTCGTAGAGCTTGCTGAGGTTCTCGACCGTGATCATGGATTCTCCGCTTTTACCCGATCCATGACCTCGACCAGGGCGTCCAGCGTGAGGGCGCTCGTGAAGGCCAGCGTGACGATCGGAATGGCACCGAGCAGCACCAGGTCGATGGCCGTCTGGCCGATTCCCTGAAAGACGAAAGCCCCGAGCCCGCCGCCACCGATCAACGCCGCCACGGTCACCATGCCGATGTTCTGCACCAGTACCACGCGAATGCCCGTGAGAATCACCGGCAGGGCGAGCAGCAGCTCGACCCCCGTCAGCACCTGCCAGTCGGTCATGCCCATGCCGTGGGCCGCCTCGACCGCGGCGCGCGATACGCGCTTCAATCCCGCCACGGTGTTCGCCACGATCGGCAGCAGCGAATAAAGGAACAGCGCGACGACCGCGGGCGCCGCGCCGATGCCACGGATGCCGAGACGATCGGCGAGCGGCACGGCCGCCGCCAGCGCCCCGAGCGGCGCCATCAGAATGCCGAAGAGCGCGATGGCCGGGATGGTCTGGATGACGTTGAGCGTCCCGAGAACCCCCGGCCGCAGGCCCGGTACGCGGTGGCAGAGAACTCCGAGCGGCAGCCCGACGAGCACCGCGGCACCGAGCGACCCGAAGGCGAGCTTCAGGTGCTGCTGCACCTCGCGCGCGAAGCGCGTGGCGTTGACCGCGTACTCGCGCATCACTGAGAGATGATCAAAGAGGCCGTAGCGCAGCGCCAGCCCCGCGACGGCGAGCGTGGCCGCCAGAAACAGCACCCGCAGTGCCGGTCCCGGCCGCAGGCGCGTGGTCGCATCGGTGGCGAGGAGCCCCAGGCACACCATCAGCACCCAGAAGGCAGCCCCCGGGGCGATCCGCACGACCACATTCCCCGGCGGCGTCAGGGCATCCCCCGCCGCGGCCGCAGCCAGGGACACCGCCACGACGGCGAGCAGTGCGCATGCGAGCCGCAGTCGCGCCGCGGAAATCCACAGCGCCGCGACGGCCGCGAGCGCGAGCGCCGCCTCGCACCCCAGGGCTCCCCACGCCGGCAGCACCTCACTCAAGGCCCGTCCTTCGCCCGGCACGATGCGGTTCGCCTTGAAGACGACGAAGGGCAGCAGGAGAAGCGCCGCCGCCCCGGCGGCGACCAGCACCGTGCCGAGCGCATCGACTCGTCTCACGCCCGCCCAGAGTGGCCGTGCGCCGCTCAACACCGAAGCGCTCACCGAAGCAAACCCTCGTGGCGCAGATAATCCCGGGCAACGGCCTCGGCGGACTCGCCGTTCACCTGCACGCGGGCGTTGAGACGCTGCAGCGTGTCGCGGGTAAAACTCTCCATCAGTGGCTTCACTATCGCGGCCACCTGCGGATATTCCTTCAGCGCCGCCTCGCGTATCGTCGGCACCGGCGCGTACACCGGCTGATCGTGCCGGTCGTCCTCGAGAACGTCGAGGTTTGCGGCGACGATGCCCCCGTCCGTGCCGTAGACCATCGCGGTGTTGGTACCGTTGGTGCCGGCCGCCGCGGCCGTGATGGTCGCCGAGGTCTCCCCTCCCGCAAGCACGATCATCTGGTCCGAGCGCAGCGTGAAACCATAGGTGCGCTCGAGCGAGCGCAAGGTTCCTGCGTTGGCGAACTCCGCCGAACAGGCGAGCATCACGCGCCCGCCACCCCTCACCCAGCGAGCGAAGTCGCTCATCGTCGCGAGATGCCAGGCGGCGGCGACGTCATGCCGCACCGCGAGCGCCCAGGCATTGCTCGCATTCGCCGGCGTCAGCCAGACGATGCGGTTGGCGGCATAGTCGAGACGCGCGCCGAGCTCGTACCCCTGCCGCAGGTCCTTCCACGCCGGGTTGCCCGGGTCATTGAAGAACAGTCCCGCATTCCCGGTGTACTCGACGTAGAGGTCGATCTCGCCGGCCAGCAGGGCCTTGCGCACCACCGGTGTTGCCCCGAGCGTCATGCGATCGACGGTCGGCACGCCGTGCGCATCGAGCAGCAGGCGGATCATCTCGCCGATCATCGCCGACTCGCTCGAGAGCTTGGAGGAGACGACCACCGCGGCCGGCGAGGGAAGCGCGAGCCAGGTCAGGAGGACGGCCAGCCACATCGGCTTGAGACAGCTGCGCACCCACACACGGTGTCGGTTGCGGCCGTGCACGTCAAGGGCTGCACCCTTATCATGCCGCCACCCATGCCGAGTCCTCCGCGAGTCTTCCCGCAAGCCACCGCCCGGGCGCGCCGCTCGAGCGGCCGCTATTCGCTGTGGCGGCTGCTGCGCGCGGGGCTCACCGGTCAGCGCGGCTGGTCGCAGGCCTGGACCAAGGCCACTCCCCGCCCGCACTACCGTGTCGTGATCGTGGGCGGCGGTGGTCATGGCCTCGCGACCGCCCATTATCTGGCGACCGGGCACGGCATCACCGACGTCGCCGTGCTCGAGCGCGGCGCCATCGGCCTCGGCAACGTCGGCCGCAACACGACCATCATCCGCTCCAATTACTTTCAGCCTGCCAACATCCGTTTCTACGAATTCTCGCTCAAGCTGTGGGAGCGCCTCGAGCACACGCTCAATTTCAACATGATGGTGAGCCAACGCGGCACGCTCAACCTCTTTCACACCGAGGCGCAGCGCGATCTGTTCACGCGGCGCGCCAACCTGATGCGTCTCGCGGGCGCCGATGCCGAGGCTCTCAGCCGCGAGGCGGTGGTGAAACGGGTGCCCCTGGTCGATCTCGACAACGGCCGCTTCCCGGTGCTCGGGGGCTTTCTGCAAGCGCGCGGCGGCACGGTGCGCCACGATGCGGTTGCCTGGGGCTACGCGCGCGCCGCTTCCGAGGCGGGCGTCGACATCGTCGAGCATTGTGAGGTCACGGGACTGCGGCAGGCGGGCGGGCGCATCACCGGGGTCGAGACCACGCACGGCTTCATCGGCGCCGATACGGTGTGCCTGGCGGTCGCGGGCCATTCCTCGGTGCTCGCGCGCATGGCGGGCATGGAGCTGCCCCTCGAGACGCACGTGCTGCAGGCTTTCGTCAGCGAGCCGCTCAAACCCCTGATCAATGTGGTCCTCACCTATGGGGCGGGACACTTCTATATCAACCAGTCCGACAAGGGGGGGCTGGTGTTCGGCGGCGCCATCGACGGCTACAACACCTACGGCCAGCGCGGCACGCTGCCGATGGTGGAGGAAGTCACCGCGGCGGCCGTGACGCTGCTGCCGGCGCTCGCACGCGTGAAGGTGCTGCGGCAATGGGGCGGCGTCATGGATATGACGATGGATGGCTCGCCCATCATCTCCAGGACACCGCTCGAGGGACTGATCCTCAACGGCGGCTGGTGCTACGGAGGCTTCAAGGCGATTCCCGCAGGCGGCTTCACCACCGCGCACCTCATCGCCCACGGCCAGCCTCATCCCCTCGCCGCGCACCTCGATCTCGGGCGCTTCGCCGCCGGGCGCACCGTGGATGAGCGCGGCATCGGCCCCGCGCCCTGGCTGCATTGAGCATCCATGCTGCGAATTCACTGTCCCTGGTGCGGCGCGCGCGACGAAATCGAGTTTCGCTATCGGGGTGACGCCGCCGTCAGGCGTCCCGCCGCCGATGCCGGACAGGAGGCCTTCGTTTCCTATGTCTACCAGCGGGAGAATCCGCTCGGCTGGCACCTCGAGTGGTGGCTGCATGCGGGCGGCTGCCGGCGACTGCTGAAGGTGCTGCGCCACACCGTGACCCACGAGATCCGCTGGGTGCGAACGGCGGAGGAAGGTCAGGAGTCCGCAGACAGCGCGGGGCCCGCGTGACCGGTCCCTCGCGAATCACCCAGGGACTTCTCACGGATCCTGCGAAGCCGGTCAGATTTTCCTTCGATGGACGGAGCCTCGAGGGGCTGGCCGGCGACACGTTGGCCTCGGCACTGCTCGCCAACGGACGGCGCATCGTCGGACGCAGCTTCAAATATCACCGGCCTCGCGGGGTCGTGACCGCCGACAAAGGCGAGCCGTGCGCGCTCGTGGACGTCATCGGCGAATCGGGCCGCGAGCCCAACCGCCTGGCCACGGCCGTGCAACTCAGCGAGGGTCTGCGGGCGGTGAGCCAGAACCGCTGGCCAACGCTCGAGCTCGACCTGCTTGCCGTCAACGACTGGCTGGGGCGCTTCCTGCCCGCCGGCTTCTACTACAAGACGTTCATGGCTCCAGGCTGGGCCTGGGAGCGCCTCTACGAGCCTCTCATCCGCCGGGCAGCCGGGCTCGGGCGTCTCGAGTCCCGCGCCCAGGGCCACGCGCCGCCCGCCGAGATCGTTCACGACCACGCCGACGTGCTCGTGGTCGGCGCAGGAAGCGCCGGACTGACCGCGGCGCTGCTGCTCGGGAGCGCGGGCCTGCGCGTGCTCGTCGCGGAGCAGGATGTCGTCCTCGGCGGCGGCACACTGCTCGATACGCGCTGGGCTCCCTGGCGGGCCGACGCCTGTGCCCGGCTCGCATCGCTCCCGAGCGTGCGCTGCCTGCCCGCGACCACCGTACTCGGCGCCTACGGACACGGTACCTTCGGCGCGCTCGAGACGCTCGCGGCGCACGAGCGCGCGCGCTTTCACGGCATGCGCGAGCGGCTGCGCGTGATCCGGGTCGCACGAGTGCTCCTCGCCTGCGGCGCGCCGGAGCGGCTCATCGCCTTTGCCGGCAACGACGTGCCGGGCGTCATGCTCGCGGGAGCAGCGCACGCGTACCTGCGCCGCTACGGAGTGGCGCTCGGTCAGCGCCCGGTTTTCTTCCTCAACAATGACGAAGCCTACGGGAGCGCCATGGCGCTCGCGCAGGCGGGGATCCGCGCCTCGGCCATCATCGATGCGCGGCCGCAAGCCTTGGCCGCCACGCGGGCGCGTGAGGCCGGCCTCGAGGTCCTCTCCGGCGCTCTCATGACCGAGGTGCTCGGTCGCCGCAGCGTGCGCGGCGTGCGCGTCAGACTCCCGGACGGGTCGAGCCGCACCCTGGCCGCGGACTCCGTGGCGGTCTCCGGCGGACACAGCCCCGCGACCGCGCTTGCCTGCCAGCTCGGCGCGCCGCTCACCTGGGTGGAGGCGATTACTGCCTTCACCGCGGAGGCGCCCGCGGCTGCCGGACGCACCGCGGGTGCTGCCCGAGGCGTCTTCGGCGCTGCGGCCGCTGCACGCGATGCGGAGCTTGCGGCCCGCGCGCTGGCCGCTGAGCTCGGCCGACCCGCGCCTGAGCCTGCCGCATGGCTTCCCTGGCCTCCCGATCCGGCGGCAAGCCCCGTGAGCGCGGTGTGGGAGGTCCCCGGCTCCGGCAAGGCATTCGTCGACCTTCAGAACGACGTCACCACCGCCGACGTGCGACTCGCCTGCCGCGAGGGGTACGAGCACGTCGAGCACATGAAGCGCTACACGACCTGCGGCATGGCCACCGATCAGGGGCGCAGCGGCGGCCTGGTGGCGAGCGCGGTGCTCGCGGCGGCCCGTGGCGTGCCGCTCCGTGAGGTGGGCCAGAGCCGTCCGCGCCCTTTTGCAGAGCCGGTGGCTTTTGCGGCGCTCGCCGGCGGCGAGGTCGGCGGCCACTACAAACCGAGGCGCAGACTTGCGCTGCACGACTGGCATGAGCAGGCCGGCGCCACCTTCGTGAGCACCGGATTGTGGCTGCGCCCGCTGGTGTACGCCGCGCAATCCGGCTGGGAGCCGGTTCTCGCCGAGGCGCGCGCGGTGCGCCGGGCAGTCGGCATCACCGACGTCTCGACGCTCGGCAAGATCGACGTGCAGGGGCCCGATGCCGCGCGATTTCTCGACTTCGTCTACGCCAATACCTTCTCGACGCTCGCGGTCGGCCGCGCCCGCTACGGCATCATGCTGCGCGAGGACGGCATGCTGTTCGACGACGGCACGACCTCGCGGCTCGCGCCCGGGCACTTTCTCATCACCACCACGACCGCCAACAGCGCGGCCGTGCTCGAGCACCTCGAGTTTCACCTCCAGGCGGTGCGTCCCGAGCTCGACGTCGTGCTCACCGACGTGTGCGATCAATGGGCGCAGTTCGCCGTCGCAGGTCCCCGCGCGCGCGAGGTAGTCGCCTCCCTCGTCGGCGACCTCGAACTGTCCAATGAAGCCTTCCCCTTCATGGCGGTGGCGGCGGCCAACATCGGTGGCGTTGCAGGCCGGGTGTTCCGCATCTCCTTCTCCGGAGAGCTTGCCTACGAGCTCGCAGTGCCCGCGCGAGCGGCGCTCCCGGTGTGGCAGGCGATACTCGAGGCCGGCAAGCCTCACGGCATTCGTCCCTACGGCCTCGATGCCCTCAACACGCTGCGCATCGAGAAAGGTCATGTGACCACCGCCGAGCTCAACGGCAACACCAGCGCCACGGACCTCGGCTTCGAGCGCATGCTGAAGAAGAGCGGGGATTTCATCGGGCGCACGCTCGGTGCGCGACCGGGGATCGTGTCCCCCGAGCGGCTGCAACTCGTCGGGGTGCGACCGGTGGACCGCGCGCAGCGACTGCGCAACGGTACGCAGCTCGTGACGCCCGCGGCGCGCAGTGCGAGTCTCGGCTACGTGACCTCATCCACCCCCTCCACCGAGCTCGAGGGCTGGGTGGGGCTCGCGCTGCTCGCGGGCGGCCGCCAGCGCATCGGCAGCCGTCTGCTCGGCGTCTCTCCTCTCCACGATGAGACGACGGAGCTCGAGATCGTGAGCCCCCACATGCTCGACCCGGAGAACCTGCGTGTCCGGGCCTGATCCGCGCCCCCCATCGCCTGGGGCGGGTATCCGGCTGGCCCCCGTGACGGCCGATATCCTCGAGCTCGCGGCCTTTCGCAACCGCAGCGCGGATCTCGAGCGGCTCGCCGCGGCGCGCGGCGTGGCTCTGCCCGCCTGTGGCCACCTCACCCGCCGGCCAGCGCGGCTGACTTTGTCGGTGCGTCCGGGGCGCTGGTTGCTGCTCACCGCCCCCGCGACCGAGGGCGCCAGCGCCTGGGAGGGAGCGATACCCGGATGCGGCGCTGCCGTGGAGCTCTCGGCCGCTCTCGCCGCCACGGTGCTCTCGGGCCCTGCGGTGCGCGAGATGCTCATCCGGTCCTGCCGGCTCGATCTTGCCGCGGAGGCGTTTCCCGAGGCCCACGCCGCTGCGACAATCATGGTGCAGGTCCCGGTGATACTCGCGGCGCTCGAGGGGGCGATGCTGCTGCTGACGCCTGCCACCATGGCGCGACACGTGCACGAATGGCTGGTGACGACCTCGCGGCCCTTCGGGCTGAGCCTCGCCCCGCAAGCGAGTCTCGCGGATTTTTCTGGAGATAACAGCGCATGAGGACTTCCGCTAAAGCGGTGATCATCGGTGGCGGCGTGGTGGGGGCGAGCGTGCTCTACCACCTGGCAAAGATCGGCTGGAAGGATCTGCTCCTCATCGAGAAGAGCGAGCTCACCTCGGGCTCCACCTGGCACGCCGCCGGCGGCATGCATACCTTCAACGGCGAGGCCAACATCTCACGACTGCAGAAGTACACCATCGATCTGTATCGCGAGATCGAGCGACTCTCGGGCCAGTCGTGCGGGCTGCATCCCAACGGCGGCCTGATGCTCGCCGCCACCTCAGGCGAGCTCGACAGTCTGAAGCTCATCTGCTCGCGCGCGCGCTACCTCGGCATGGAGACCGAGATGATCTCGCTCGAGGAGGCGTGTGAGCTCAATCCGCTCATCGACCCGCAGCATTTCATTGGCGCGCTGTGGCGTGCCGATGGCGGCCACTGTGACCCCTCCGGCACGACCAACGCCTATGCCAAGGCGGCACGTCAGCTCGGCGCCTCGATCGAGCGTTTCACGCGCGTCGAATCACTCAAGTCCCGAGGCGACGGCTCCTGGGACGTCGTCACGGACAAAGGCACCGTGCACGCCGAGCACGTGGTCAACTGCGCCGGCCTCTGGGCACGCGAGGTCGGCCACATGGTCGGCATCGAGCTGCCGGTGCTCGCGATGGAGCATCACTACCTCATCACGGAGGACCTGCCCGAGCTCGCGGGCCGCGGCAAAGAGCTCGTCAACACCACCGACTACGCAGGCGAGATCTACGTTCGCCAGGAGCGCGGCGGCGCCCTGATCGGCACCTACGAGCCGAACGGCGTCATCTGGTCGCCCGAGAAGACACCCGATGACTTTGCGATGCAGCTGCTGCCGGAGGACTTCGAACGCCTCGCGCCTTATTTCGAGGTGGGCTTCCGGCATTTCCCCGCCCTCGGCCGGGTCGGCATCCGCAAGGCGGTGAACGGTCCCTTCACCTTCGCTCCCGACGGCAATCCGCTCGTCGGCCCCGTGCGCGGGCTGCGCAATTACTGGGTCGCCTGCGCGGTCATGGCCGGCTTCAGCCAGGGAGGCGGGATCGGGCTCGTGCTGTCGCGCTGGATGGCCGAGAACGATCCGGGTCAGGACATCATCTCGATGGACGTCGCCCGCTTCGGCGCATTCGCGACGCCGAAATACACCTCGATCAAGGTTCCCGAGAACTATTCGCGCCGCTTCCGCCTCGCCTATCCCAACGAGGAGCTGCCGGCCGCCCGTCCCGTGCGCCGCTCGCCGATCTACGAGCGGCTCAAGGCCGCGGGCGCCTGCATGGGGGCCAATTACGGCCTGGAGAATGCGCTGTGGTTCGCGCCGCGAGGTGTCGAGCCGACTGAGACCCCCACCTACCGCCGCTCCGAGGCCTTTCCGATCGTGCGCGAAGAATGTCAGGCCGTGCGCCGCGCCGTCGGACTCTACGAGACCAGCAACTACGGCAAGTACGAGGTCTGCGGGCGCGGCGCGCGGGCGTGGCTCGATCGGGTGTTCTCGAGCCGACTCCCTTTGCCCGGCCGCCTCGCACTCGCCCCCATGCTGAGCGCCGCCGGCCGGATCATCGGCGACCTCACGATCGCCTGCCTCGCCGAAGATCGCTTCCTGATCGTGGGCTCGGGATTCGCCGAGGAGTTTCATCTGCGCTGGTTCTCCCAGGCGCAGCCTCCGGCGGATGTGTTCGTGCGCTCGCTGACCTCGACCTTGAACGGCGTCTCGCTCGCCGGACCGCGCTCGCGCGAGCTGCTGCAGCGCCTGGTACGCATCGATCTCTCCTCGAACGCCTTCAGGCTCTTTCAGGCGCGCGAGACCGCCGTGGGTTTCGCGCCGGCGATCCTCACGCGCGCCGGCTTCACCGGCGAGCTGGGTTACGAGATCTGGACCACCCCGGATTACTTCGCGACGCTCCATGACGAGCTTGTGGAGGCCGGGTCCGGGCTCGGGCTCGTGTACTTCGGCGGACGCGCACTCTCGTCGCTGCGCCTCGAGAAGGCCTACGGCTCCTTCCAGAAGGACTTCCGGCCCGACTACACGCCTGGCGAAACCGGGCTCGCACGTTTCGTCGATTTCAACAAGCCTGAGTTCACGGGGCGCGCCGCCGCGCTTGCCGAGCGCGCCACCGGACCCCAGCGGCGCTTCGTCGTCATGGAAGTGCAGGCGCTGGACGCCGACGTCATCGGCTATGAATCGATCATGAAGGACGGCAAGGCTGTCGGCTATGTCACCTCCGGCGCCTTCGGCCACTGCATCGGGAAGAGTCTCGCGGCGGGCTACGTTCCGACCGCGCTGGCGCGCGAGGGCGAGCAGTTCGAGATCGATGTCCTGGGAGAGATGCGCCGGGCCACGGTGCGCCTCGAGCCGCTTTACGACAGCCAGGGCCTGCGCCTGCGCTCATGAGGAGACTGAGATGCGAACCAGACTGCTGCCGATGATTGCTCTTTGCGCCGGTGCGACGCTGCTCGCCGTCGCCGCCGATCGCAGCTCACACTCGGAGCCGGGCTTTGTGCGGCTCACTCCGGAGGAGATCCGTTGGCAGGACATTCCCGACGGCCACGGTGCGCAAATCGCCACCATTGCGGGCGATCCCTCCAAGCCCGGGCTCTATGTGCAGAGGGTGCGCTTTCCGCCCCACGTGATGGATCGGCCCCATTGGCATCCCGGCGACCGCTACGTCACAGTCGTCAAGGGCACGTGGTTCACCGGAACCGGCGCCACCTTCGATCCCGCCAAAACGGTGCCCCTGAAGGCTGGCAGCTACATGTTCCATCCGGCGCGCGCGCTGCACTGGGACGGCTCCAACAGTGACGAAGAGGTCATCGTCCAGGTCGTCGGCCTCGGCCCGCTCGAGACGACACAAGGCGAGCCCGGAAAGCCGTTCTGGGTGCACCTGGATCACTGACTGCGACGCAGGTCACGGCCGCCCGTATTGCCATGCAACATAGGTCCCGCCCGGGGCCGCCTGCGTCTGCGTCTGGCACTTATGTCGCAGAATTCCGCGGCCCCGGCGTGACACACTGACCCTGCATCAAAGTGCCAGCAGTGCAGGTACGCACCGCTGCCGGAGATCCGTCCTCTTGTTGTATGCCATTGGAAGGCTGAGGCTGTTGCCGCGACCCTTGCCCGCGTGGGTGGCGACGGTTGCCCTCTTCGTCGCCTACGTCGTTCCCGCCGCCGCCCAGCTCCTTTACGTGGTGCACTTCGCGGCTGCCCGGGTCACCCCGATCCTCTTCCCGATCCCCTGGCTCTCCGACGGCATCGCCATCAGCCTGATGCTGCTTTGGGGCACGCGCACATGGCCGGGGGTTTTCCTCGGCTCGATCTGCATCTGGGGTGTGGTACGGGGCGATCCGGCGATTCTCGTCGGCGTCGATGCGATCGGCGAGACGCTGAGCGTGGTGATCGCCGTGAAGATCATGCGGGCGCTGCACTTTCGCCGCCAGCTCGATCGTCTGGCCGACCCGCTGATCCTTTTCGCGGCCGCGCTCACCGGGCGCTGCGTGGCGGCGATGGCCGACATCGTCGGCACGATGACGGGTGCTCTGCTCACACCGCACAGTCTCCCGAAGGAGTACATGGACATGGTGACCGCGCCGGGCACCGTGACCCCGTCGGTGACCACGGCGCTGGTCTTCGGCATGCTGCGCTGGCAGATCAATGCCCTGTCAGGGATCGCGCTCACGGTGCCCGCCCTGCTCACCAATCCGCGCAGACTGCGCCACGCGCTGCGTACCCGGGCGCTGCGGCTGACGACCTTGTGCGCATTGTCGGTCCTCTGGTGCGGTGGGGCGCTCGGGCTCTCCTATCCGCCGGCCTCCTGGGCACTGCTGCTGAGCGCGCTCATGCTGGTGGCATGGGCCGCCATAGACTTCGGCGCACTCACGGCGGCGCTCTGCACGCTGCTCTTCTCGTGCGTCGCATCTGCCGCGTTCATCCAGGACGTGGGTCCCCTTGCGAGCGCCGACGTGCTGGGGAGCCTCGCCGCCACCTGGGGCTTCATCGGGCTGCTCTGCTGCGCGAGCCCGGTACTGAGCGTGCTTCTGAGCGCCCGTCACCATCACGACCGCCGGCTCACGGTGCTCGCCGAGCGCTACCGATCGCTGTTCACGGCGAATCCGACCCCCGCCTGGGTGGCCGACGCGCTCTCCGGAAGCATCCTGATGGCGAATGCCGAAGCCGTCCGCCGCTACGGCTTCAGCGAGCCCGAGTTTCTGCGCATGACCATTTCGGAGCTGGTGGCGGATTCAGGGCCGGGGACGGAGCCACCACGCCCCGAGGGAACGCTGGTCGCCGCACCGCTCATCAAGCATCTGACGCGTGATGGCCGGCCCATCGACGTAGAGCTGGTATCGACCCCGCTCGAGCTCGATGGCCGCGAAGTGAATCTGCTCTACGCGGTCGACATGACCGACAACCAGGACCTGCGGCGGCGCCTGATCGCAACGGTGGACCGCGAGTCCTGCAGGCTGTCGCAGGAGCTGCACGACGGCCTCGGTCAGATTCTCGCCGGACTTGCGATCGGCTCCGAGACGCTCCTGCAGCGCACCGGGGGCGCGCAGAGCCTGGAGCCCTCCGCGGTGACGCAATTGCGTGAGCTCACCGATCACGCGCAGCACGCGGAGTCCTCGCTTTATCAGCTCACGACCGGTGTCTCGCCGCTCGAGGAGCTGCATGGCGACCTGCTCGAAGCGCTGCGTCGGCTCCCGAGCACCCTGCCGGCGGCGGAACGCGCGCGCGTGGAGGTGGTCGTGGAGCATGCCGCGCCCGTCACCCTCTCGCTCGAGCGCCGCGAGCATCTCTACCGGGTGGTGCAGGAAGCGCTGGCGAATGCCCTCAAGCACGCGCATGCCGATCACATCCTGATTCGTGCGCAGATCGATCGGCAGCGAATCGCCGTCGCCGTCGAGGACAACGGCGTCGGCATCCGGGACCTGCACGCGGCCGGACTTGGGCTCCAGTCGATGAAGCTGCGAGCCGGCGCCGCCGCCGCGGAGCTGCGTCTGAGTAGTCTTCCCGACGGCGGCACGGCGGTGACCTGCTCGTGCCCCCAGGCGGAGCCTGCGGCGGTGCCTGCCACCCCCCGGAGCGTGCGCGCGCG
>DATGJR010000202.1:0-2896 GCA_035295065.1 Steroidobacteraceae bacterium | reverse complement strand
CTCGGTTCGATGGGTCAGGAAGCGCCAGCCCCCGCAGCCCTCCATCCGCGCAATCGCGGCCTTCGAAAAGGACAGCCGCACGACGCGCTCCTTCCAGCTGCGCATTCCCGAGGACGCCACGCACGTGATCGTGGACACACCGGCGGCGGTCGAGCCGCGCCAGCTCCCGGAGATGACTCGCGACGCGCATAAGATTCTGGTGCCGGTGCTGCCGTCCGACATCGACATCCACACCTGCTCGCGCTGCATAGGGGACCTGCTGCTGGTCGCGAAGATCCGCCGTGAGGACAACCGCATCGGCGTGATCGCCAATCGCGTGCGGCGCAACACCCTCATGTACCAGTCGCTGATCCGCTTCCTGCACACGCTCGGCATTCCGATCGTCGCCATCATCCGCGATTCGCAGAACTACGTGCGGGCCGCCGAGCTCGGCATCGGCGTGCACGAGATGAAGAGCTACGTCGCGCGGGCGGACGTCGAGCAGTGGGGACCGCTCGTCAGCTGGCTCACCGGGGAGCCCGACGGCTCGCTCGCTCCGGGCAACGCTGGAGCCGCGGAGGAGCCCGTAGCCGGCGCTGCGGAGGAGCCCGGGCCGACAGGGGCGGACGCACAGGAGCCCGTGCGGGACGCGCTCGCGCAGGCGCACGAGGCAATACCGGTCGGTTGAAACGGGGCTTATTTGCGGGTGGGCTTGGGCGGAACGGCCGCGGCCTTCAGGCCGCTATCGGTGTTCTGCCAGGAGTCGCGGACCTGATCCGCCCAGTTCTTGTAGTTCGACCAGGTGTAGAGGTTGCGGGTGATCGCAGCCTGACGCGCCCGCGCGCGCTGCATGCGATCCAGCCAGGTGGCGTAGGCATCTCCGCCGCCTCCCGGAGGATTGGCGCCCGAGGCCGCCGGCTCGTGGCCTGTGGGGGCGTCGTCGTCCCGGCTCCTGTTCGATGAGCTCATGGCAAGCTCCTAAAACTCATGACGGCAGGGTACGGGCTTCGCGCGGGGGGCGCAGGAACTGGTTCACAGGCAAAGTTAAGCAGCGGGACAGCGCGGCTACGCCTATGACGCAGCTCTCGCGGGGCGCGCGGGAAATGTGCGTCACGCCGGGCGTTATGTCACCGGGTGGTGAAAGGCGTGCATGCAGCGGCACAGCTGTCGCTGCCGCGCGCAGCGTCCTCAGGCAACGAGCCGGTACACAGGGCGATAAGCGCTGCCCGGCAGGCGCATGCGCTTCTGCGCGACGAAGCCGGCCAGCAGCTCATCGAGGAGCTGCATGATCTGCGCATCCCCGGCGAGCTCGAAGGGGCCGAAACGCTCGATTGCCTGGATGCCGCCTTCCTTCACGTTGCCGGTGACGATGCCGGAGAAGAGCCGCCTCAGGTTCGCCGCGAGGCGATGTACCGGCTGATCGCGCGTGAGCTCGAGTGCACGCATCGAGGCGTGGGTCACTTCGAAGGGCTGCTGCAGCTCCATCGGCACCTGCAGCAGCCAGTTGAAGTTGTAGGAGTCATTGCGGCGGCGGCGGAACTCGCGCACCTCGTCCATGCCACGCACCATGCGGCGCGCGACCTCCGGCGGATCGTCGATGATGACGGTCAGCCGCTCCAGGGCCTGCGGCCCGAGCGTGCCGCCGACGAAGCGGGTGATCTGCTCGAAGTAAGCGGCGCTCTCGGGCGGCCCGGTCAGCACCAGCGGGAACGGCTGGGCGTGGTTGGCGGGATCGAGCAGGAGACCGACGAGATACAGGATCTCTTCGGCCGTGCCGGCGCCGCCCGGGAACACCACGATGCCGTGCCCCAGGCGCACGAAGGCTTCGAGGCGCTTCTCGATGTCCGGCAGGATGGCCAGCTGGGTGACGATCGGATTGGGCGGCTCGGCGGCGATGATTCCGGGCTCGGTGATGCCGATGTAACGGCTCTGCTCGATGCGCTGCTTCGCATGCCCGATAGTCGCCCCCTTCATGGGACCCTTCATGGCACCCGGTCCGCAGCCGGTGCATACATCGAGAGCGCGCAGTCCGAGCTCGTAACCGACGTTCTTGGTGTACTGGTACTCGTGGGCGGGGATCGAGTGGCCGCCCCAGCACACCACCAGGTTGGGACGCGCCTTCTGGTCGAGCAGCCGCGCGTTGCGCAGCACGTGAAATACGGCGTTGGTGATCGAGGCGGAGTCGGTGAGGTCGAAGCGGCCGCTGGCCATGATCTCGTTGGAGATGAACACCACATCGCGCAGGACCGCGAACAGGTGCTCCTTGATGCCGCGGATCATCTGCCCATCGACGAACGCGGCCGCCGGGGCGTTCTGCATCTCGAGCTTCACGCCCCAGGCGTGGCGCACGATGCGGATGTCGAAGTCGCGGTAGCGGTCGAAGACTTCCTTGGCGTTATCGGTGCGGGCGCCCGAATTCAGCACCGCCAGCGCACAGCGGCGAAAGAGCGGATAGAGGCCCCCCTGCCCCGCATCGAGGAGCTTCTCGATCTCCGCCTGGGAAAGGTTCTCGAGACTGCCGCGCGGACCGACGCGCGCGTCGACGAATTCTGAGAGCTCGCTGGCCACGTCCTGGGAAGCATATCAGGCCCGGGCCCGGTCTCCCGGGCGGGGCCTGCGGAGTTTCAGGGGAGGATATCGATCGGAACTTCGTCGGGAACCAGCATCCAGATCTCGACCATATCCGAATTGGATACGGCGATGCAGCCATCGGTCCAGTCATGGCTCAGGTAATAGTCCGGGTCGTGCTTCATGAGGTTCGGAAGCCCGTGGATCATGATCGAGCCCCCGGTCACCCAGTGCCGCGCGCGTGCGCGCTTCACATCTGTCTGGTTCGGATAGGAGACCTTGATCGACAGGAAGTATTCGCTGCGCGTATTGCGCACGTCGAGGCGATAGCTTCCCTCGGGCGTGCGGA
>DATGJR010000201.1:0-5979 GCA_035295065.1 Steroidobacteraceae bacterium | reverse complement strand
GACGGCTCGATGTCCCCGGAGTACCGAGAGCGCCTCCTCGCGGATGTATTCGCCCGCGCCGAGCGCGCTGCTGCTCGCGCGGCCGAGCGCCGCGCTGCGATCGACGTACAGCAGGAGCCCGCGCTCGCGGAGATCCCGGAGCGCACGGCCGCTGCCGCGGCTCCCGCGATCGCCGCGCCTGCGCCAGCTGTTGAAGCCGGAGTGATGACCGAGGCGGACATAGAGCCGCAGGAGCTGCCGCCCGCCGTGCAGGCTGCGCGTGACGCGTGGCATGCCGAACGCGCCGCAGATCGAGGTGAGGCATGAGCCGCGAGGCGACCGCCGACGACTTCGGGTTGGAGCCGCCCGCCCTCCTGCCTCACAGCGACGCGTATGGCCTCGACGCGTGCCACCCGGACACCAGGGCGGCCTTTGCTGTGCAGCGCGCCGAGCGGGAGGAGCGCAACGAAGAGCAACGCCAGCGCGACCTGGCGGCGCAGCGGATCCGCGAGGCCCGATTGGCTGAGGAGCTGGCCAGGTGAGCCGGTTGTTCACCTCCCTGACATTCCCTAGAATGTTCATATTCGGGAATGTTGAGGGTAGGCACCATGAGCAACGTCACGCACTTAGCCGCGCGCCGCGCCGTCTCGCCAACACCTGTTTTCGGGAAAGTTCGGCCGCCCAGGAGGCGCAAGAACGTGGAAACGCGTCTACGGGAGCATCTGACACCAGGCGAGGTCGAGAAGCTCCTGGCCGCTGCACGTCGCACGGGCCGCAACGGAGGCCGCGACGAGGCACTGGTGCTGCTCACCTTCCGGCACGGCCTGCGGGTCTCAGAGCTCGTGGCGCTGCGCTGGGAGCAGGTGGAGCTGAAGGCCGGACTCCTGCACGTCACGCGGCGCAAGAACGGCACGCCGAGCACTCACCCGCTCCAAGGCGACGAGCTGCGAGCGCTTCGGGCGCTCAAGCGCGACTGGCCCGACAGCCCGTTCCTCTTCGCCTCAGAGCGCGGCGGCCCGATGACGGACTCGAACGTGCGCAAGCTCATCGCCAGGCTCGGCCAGGTGGCGAAGCTCGGCTTCCCTGTGCATCCGCACCAGCTGCGACACGCCTGCGGGTACGCCCTGGTGAAGGCGGGCCACGACACCCGGCGGATCCAGCTCTGGCTCGGGCATCGGAACATCGCGCACACCGTCAGGTACACCCAGCTGTCGGACGACGCCTTCCGGGAGTTCTGGCGCGGCTGATCGCGCGTAAGCGCGGTGCCGGCTGGGCGCGCCGCCGTGCGCGCCGCTGGCATCGCCACTACCGTCGACATCCCGAGGCAGCTCGATGAGCGGCATCGCCATCATCGGCCGTGGCTGTCGCTCTGACGCCGCCTTCACACGGGAGATCGCACGGGCGCTCGGCCTCCCTGAGCTGCCGCGGGAGCCAGGCGAGACCGACGAGCGCTACCTGATCCGCAGGCTGTCGCAGATCCAGTGGTGCAATCGCCATTGGGCGCACGCGGACCTCTACGCGCTGTCGCCTGACCTGTTGGCGCTCGCGGCCATGCAGATCTGTGCCGCCGCCGCCGACTACTGCCAGGACCGCACAGCCGAGCGGATGCAGCGCGTGCGTCAGGAGAAGCGAGCGTGAGCAGCGTTGCCTACCAACAACTTTCGGGCGGCCTCAGCGGCGTCGTGTTGCAGTGGCCAGCCATTCCAGCCTCGACCACAGGTGCGCCAACACCGACACGTGCCTCAATTCCCTATGTGTCCGCGTCCTTCCAGGCGTCCGGCACCTTCGGCTCCGGCGGCAGCGTACAGATCGAAGGCTCCAACGACGGGGTGAATTTCTACAAGCTCAGCCCGGCTGCGCTCACCGCTCCCGGTGCCTTTGCATCGCTCGGCGCTCAGGAGCAGCCGCGTTATTTACGGCCAAATTGCACGGCCGGCGACGGCACGACAGCGATCACTGTCAGCGCATTCTTAGCCTGCTGATCCACCAACATCGAGGACTCAATGACAGACACCAACACCGCCTTACACGCGACGCTCTCCGCACGGCGCGGTGAGCTCGCCGCAGTCCGCTCGCAGCACGAGGCCGACCAGCGAGCACTCGATCTTGTTCGCCGGAGGATCGCGGCCGCACAGGCGGACCTGGAGCGCGTCGGCGCCGATGATCAGGCCGCAGTAGGTCGGCTCGCGAGGCGCTTTGCTCAGGCCGCTCGAGATGGTGATGCCGGCCCTGTGCCAACGCCAGTCTCGAGCGACAAGCACGAAGCAGCCCGCAGCGCCGCGCGGCTCACACTCGTCGCGGCGACAGAAGCGGCGGCAGCACTGGAGGCCGCCGAGCGCAAGTCCCGCCAGGCGCGCGCCAGCGCTGAGTCAGCACATCGCGCCGCCGCACTGGCAATCATCGCTGCCGAGATCGATGCCGAAGCGGAGGCGATCTCGCGAGATGACGCCGCGCTGGAGCAACGCCGACAGCGGCTCCGCGGTGCGCGTGCAGTAGTGCCGCCGAGTGCTGCGGTGAGACATGCCGCGCCGACGACGCAGGATTGGGTGCATATCCCGCTCGGCGAGTTGAGGGAGCTGGAGGAACAGGGCCGCGCCGGTGGCACCGATTCCCTGGTCCACGTGCCGCGCGATCAGCACGGCCGGGTCGAGATTTCCGCGGAGGCGATCGCGTTCTGGGAACAGCGGCTCGAGGCGCTGCTGTCTGGTGCCGCTGAGCCGGGCGAGCCCGCGCAGGATCGCGCAGCGTGAGTGGGTCATCCGCCAGGACTCTGGGCAGGTTCTGGCGGGCCGCTGGCATGTTGGGCTCTGACGTGCGCGGCCGCACCAGTCGCAGGTGTGCGAAACAACGGCGAACGCTGGTTCGGGCGAATCCTCCCTGCGGGCCTACGGGTCCCGCGGGTCTCCTTGCCCGGTGGCCCGCAGCTCGTCGGGCGGCAATCACGCCGCTCGGCGGGCGCCCCCTCCGATTTCCAACAGCGCGCAGTGCGCGCGAGGTAACTGACCAATGATGAAGATCATTCACAATGTTCGCTCTGCGGACTCACCGGCACATCGGCAGCTCCGCATGCGAGACGACACGCTACCGGTAGCGCTCGCCCCGTGGGAGCTGGCGGGCTCACCTCCGCCGCGACAGAAAGTGCTCGCTCTCGGGTCCGCCGTGTGGAACTCTCTTTTGAAACCAAGCATCGACCTGGAGCTCGATAAGATCGAGCGCTCTGTGGTGCGCACGGGACCGACGCGGAAGCTCATCGACGAAGGGCGTGTGTGGGCCGGCGGACTGACGTCGCAGCTGCGCCTTGCCGGCCAAGAGCCGGGGCCTGGCGATCACGTCAACGCGTCGGAGGTGCTCGACGCGGCGGGTGACTTGCTCGAGCTGCTCGAGGAGGTTGCGGGCGGCGGTGCCTCACCGGTCGGGGAATCCAGCGCGGCGATCAAGATCACGGACGGCATCCGCCGCATCCGGCGGGCTGCGGCCAAGGTTAACGACACTCGCACCCGCATTGCCGATGCGAACCCACTCAAGCGACTGACGGAACTGTCGCCGCAGCAGCGCATGAGCGGGCCGAACTCCCCCGAGAATGTGGCCGCTCGGGAGTTCTGGGCCAAGCAGGGAGCGCCCACCGTGACGCGCCCGATCGGCGACAGCATCCCGACTAGGGTGCGCGACCTTGTTGCCCAGGCGTCTCGGATGCCTCCGTCCCGCGAGAGGAACGAGCTGCTCGCAGAGGCAGGCCGGGCGCAGTGGTCGGGCTGATCCCTGCGTGAGCAGAGAGCTCGCCCCTGGCGTCGGCGCTGCGGCGTCGGATCAGGGGCCGTGCAGCGGCTGCCGCTTTCGGGCGCGGTGCGCGAGCGAACACCTGGCGTGCGAGCGGTGGGCGGGCTACCAGCACGGGGCGGCTCGAGCTCGCTGGGAGTCCGCGCCCTGCGCGCCCACGCGGGCGCTCATGTTGGCGCTGGAGGCCGAGCGAGATCCAGAGCAGCGGCAGGCACGTCCACCGCTCCGGCGTGAGCGCCCGATTCGTATCTCGCTCACGGTGCCGGGCTGATGGCCGCGACCGCCTTCGACTGGCGCGCGTCGCACGATTGGCGCGACCCCGACTATGGTCCGGAACTCGCACGGCGCGCCACGCTGCTCGAGGCGATCCGCGTGGGCGGCCCGCAGATGATCGCGGCGATGCGAGCACACTACGCCCAGGACGAGCACGCCGCCGACTTCATCGCCGACTTCGGCTACGCATTCGAGCCGCGCAACGCCGAACGCGGGCTGCCCTCGCGGGTGCCGTTCATACCATTCCCCAAGCAGCGCGAGTGCATCGCATGGATGCTCACCAGGTGGCGCTCATCCGAGCCCGGTCTGATCGAGAAATGCCGGGACGCCGGCGTCAGCACCCTCGCGATGATGCTCTTCAGCTATCTCTGTATTTTCCACCAGGGCATCGCCATCGGCGTCGGCTCGGCGCTCGAGCGGAAGGTCGACAACGCCGAGGACAGCGACAGCCTGATGTTCAAGGCGCGCTTTTTCGTGAGGCATCTCCCGCCGTACTTCCGCGCCGGCTTCGACGAGGCGAACCCCCGGCTGCGCTCGCACATGAAGATGTTCTTTCCCGCGACGGGCTCGAGCATCATCGGCGAGGCCGGCGATCAGATTGGTCGCGGCGGCCGGCGCAGCATCTTCGGTGTGGACGAAGCCGCGCACCTTGAGCGCCCGCAGCTGATCGATGCCGCGCTCGCTTCTAACACCAATTGCCGGCTCGACTTCTCGTCCGTGTCCGGGATGGGTACGACATTCGCCCGCAAACGCTTCAGCGGCAAGTACCCCGTCTTTACGTTCAGGGTGTCGGACGACCCGCGCCGTGGCCCTGAATACATGGAGCGCATGCGCGAGCTGCACGACCCTGCGACCTTCGCGCAGGAGTTCGGGCTCGATTACCGCGCGGGCACCACGGGCGGCCTGATCGAGGCGATTTGGCTGCCGAGCTGCGTCGGTGCGCGGGAGAAGCTCTTCGGCACGAAAGCGCCAACCGGCTGGCGCCGGCTGTCATTCGATCCCGCGGGCGAAGGGGCGAATCGCTGCGCGGTGGCTGCCCGGCATGGGACGGACCTGGTTCACTTGCAGAGCTGGAGCGGGCGGGACACGAAATCCAACCTGTACCGCTCGCTCCTCGAGGCGGTGAGCCTTGCCGACGCCTGGGGCTTCGTCGCGGATGCCACCTTCGTCTACGACGGCGACGGCATCGGGCAATCGATCAGCGAGCTGCTCGAGCAGATCATCAACCCCGACCGCGCCCGGATGAAGGATGTGCCGGCTGTGGTCGCGCAGCCCTATTTCGGCAGCGCCGGGGTCGAGGATCCAGACGGCGACAACATCGGCGACGGCCGGCTGAACAAAGACAGGTACGCCAATTTCAAGGCGCAGGCATGGATGCACCTGCGCCGACGCATCGAGCGCACGCACCTCGCCGTCACGCAGGGACTGGCGGTCGATCGCGATGAGATCTTCTCGATACGACCCGGCTTGCCGGAGCTCGAGGACCTGTTCAGTGAGTTGACCCAGATTCGATACGGCCGCAACGGCAGCGGCAAGCTCCTCATCGAAAAGACGCCCGACGGTTTCGTGTCGCCGGATCGAGCGGATGCCGTACTGATTGCGTATGCGCCCATCGATTCAGCGCTTGAGGTGTGGCGGCGGTTCGCGGGCTAAACGGCGCGGGCCTTGGCGGCCTCAGCCCAACTCATCAGTGCAGCGCTTTCGGTTCTCCCTCTTCCCTCGAAGATGTGGCCCTCGTAATTGCCGGAGGCTTTCCAGGCTGTCTTGTGGATGCGTTGGGTGTTCACCTCGTAGGTTTTGTTTCCAACCGGCACAAGGCGCTTGGGCATGATGACTACCTCCTTTGTCGGCGCGCATGATGGTCACTGCTCGACTATGTGCGCGCGTGGGATATTGCGATACGCCTCTCTCCACTCAGTGAGATACGTCCGCCAGAACTGAGGCATTTCC
>DATGJR010000200.1:0-15433 GCA_035295065.1 Steroidobacteraceae bacterium | reverse complement strand
CAACAGCAGGATATCGTGCTCAATATTGCGCAAGTGGCGCAGGAAGCCGAGACCGCGACCGGCCTCGGCGGGGGCAACACACCGGCGCTGCCCAACAACGGCATGGGAGGGCCTTTCATGCCGGCGAACCTCCCGCCACCGGGAACGGCGGCCGGCACCGCCCCCGCCGGGACACCCGCGGATGCACCGCCGCCGCCGCCGGAGCCGCCGCCGGGCTCTCCGGAACCGACACAATAACCGCTCGCACGGACCCTTTCGGGAGAACCATCAGTGATAGGCCGTCGCTCAATCGCCCCGTGGGCAGTCGCGATCCTCGCCGCGGCCTCGCTGGCTTCCGCGCAACCCGTGCAGCGCATCACCCCGAACTTCAAGGATGCCGACATCACGCAGGTTGCCGAGGCGGTCGCGGCGGCAACCGGCAAGAACTTCATCATCGACCCTCGGGTGCGCGCCCAGGTGACGATGCTGTCCTCGACTGCGATGACGCCGCCCGCGTTCTACGAGGCGTTCCTCTCGATCCTCTCGGTGTACGGCTTCATCGCCGTGCCCCAGGGCAACGTCGTCAAGATCATGCCCGATACGCAGGCGAAAACCGTCCCGTCGGTCGATCTTCCCGATCGCGTCAGCTCCGCCTCGGACGAGATCGTCACCCAGGTGCTCGACGTGAGGAACGTGAGCGCCGCGCAGCTGGTGCCGATTCTGCGGACGCTGGTGGCTTCCTACGGCGGGCTGGTTGCGGTTCCCTCCGGCAACATTCTGGTGATCACCGATCATGCGAGCAACGTCAACCGCCTGATGCGGATCATCCAGCGCATCGATCAGATCGGCAATCAGGATCCGGAGATCGTCCCGCTGCAGAACGCCTCGGCGGCCGAGATCGTGCGCGTCGTCAACTCGCTCTATCAGGGGGCCGCCGCCGAGGGCAGCACCATCAAGGTGGTGGCGGATGAGCGCTCCAACACCGTGCTGATCGGGGGACAGGAAGCGCAGCGCCTGCGCATCCGCGCGCTGATCGCGCACCTCGACACCCCTCTCGGCGGGGGCGGCGACACGCGCGTGCGCTACCTCCACTATGCCAATGCCGAGAAGCTCGCCCCGAAGCTCAAGGAGCAGATCACCGGCATCGCCCAGGCGGCCGGCGGCCCCGGGCAGGGCGCGGCGGCCTCCCCGCAGTCCCAGGCGGAGAAGAATGCGATGGTGTGGGCGGATCCCACCAATAACGCGCTGGTGATCACCGCGCCCCCGAAGATCATGCGCGCGGTCATGGACATCGTCGACAAGCTCGACATCCGCCGCCCGCAGGTGCTGGTCGAGGCGATCATCGCCGATATCAATTTCGACAAGGATGCGGAGCTGGGCGTCAACTGGGCGGCGTTCATCAACGGCAGCAACGTGCCGGCCGGGGCCTTCGTGAGCCCGGTCGGCGGCACCAGCATCGTGGATCTCGCCGGCGCCATCGCCAGCCCCGCCAACGCCACGACCACGCTGCTCCAGGGCACGACCATCGGTATCGGCCGCATCGGCGGGAGCGGTGCCAACTTCGCTGCCATGCTGCGCGCCATCCGCTCCGACACCAACGACAACGTGATCGCGACGCCCTCGGCCGTGACCATGGATAACCAGGAGGCGGAGCTCAAGGTCGCCCAGGAGGTGCCGTTCATCACCGGCCAATACACCGCCAACAACACCGCCGCGGTCGGCGGCCAGGTGAACCCCTTCCAGACCATCCAGCGCGAGGAGGTCGGCACGATCCTCAAGATCACGCCGACCATCTCGCCCGAAGGCACGGCGGTGATGCTCAAGATCTCGATCGAGAGCTCGACGCTCGGTCAAAAGCCCGCCGGCGCGGTCGATCTCGTCACCAACAAGCGCACCGTGTCGACGACCGTGATGATCGATGACGGCGGCATCGTGGTGCTCGGCGGCCTCACCGAGGACAACACCACCAAGGGCGAGAACCGCGTGCCCTTCCTCGGCAACATTCCGATCCTCGGCTACCTCTTCAAGACGCGCAACGAGCAATCGACCAAGAACAATCTGATGATCTTCATCCGCCCGAAGATCATGCGCGATGCGGCCCAGGCGGCCTACGAGACCGATCTCAAGTACAACTACATGCTCGATCAGCAAAAGCAGGTCGATAAGATCGGGCACGAGGCGGTGCCGTTGCTGCCCGGGGTACAGCGTGGGAAGCTCCCCCCGCTCCCGCGCGGGCAGAGCGCGCCCCCGATCCAGGTGCCGCCCGGCCAGCCGCCGCCGTCCACCAGTCAGGGCCTGCCCCAGGGATCCGCAACACCGGCCGCAGCCCCCCCCATTTCTGAGGCGACCCCCGCGACGCCGCCGCCTGATAACCCCGCGCCACCGGCTCCGCAGGCGCCCCCACCGCCCAAGCCATGAGCGTCGTGGCGCCTCAAGAGCCCGCCTCCTCCCGCGCAAGCAGCACGGGAAGCGGGCGTCGCCTGTCCTTCGCCTTTGCCAAGCGCCACGGAGTGCTGGTGGGCGATGTGGTCGAGGGCGTGGCGCAATGCGTCTGCCGGGAGAATGCCGCGCCTCAGGCGCTGGCCGAGGTACGCCGTTACCTCAGGTGCCCATTGAGCCTCGAGCGCGTCTCGGAAGCTGAGTTCGACCTGCTGCTGCGGCGCGCGTACGAAGCCGGCTCGGATGCGATGCAGGCGGTCGAGGGGCTCGATGAGACTACGGACCTTGCGCATCTCGCCCAGGAGCTGCCCGAGCAGGCCGACCTCCTCGACAGCGAGGACGATGCGCCCATCATCCGGCTGATCAACGCCGTATTCACCCAGGCGGTGAAGGAGAACGCCTCCGACATTCACATCGAGCCGTTCGAGAACCGGCTGGTGATCCGCTTCCGCGTGGACGGAGTGTTGCGCGAGGTGCTGCAGTCGAAGCGCGCCGTTGCCCCGCTCGTCGTGTCGCGCGTCAAGGTCATGTCGCGGCTCGACATCGCCGAGAAACGGCTGCCGCAGGACGGGCGCATCAGCCTGCGGGTCGCAGGCCGCGCGGTCGACGTGCGCGTCTCCACCATCCCCTCAGGACACGGCGAGCGGGTCGTGCTGCGTATTCTCGACAAGCAGGCCGGCAAGCTCGAGCTCGACTCGCTCGGCATGGACGTGCGCACCCAGGCCGCCATGGACGAGCTCATTCACAAACCCCACGGGATCCTCCTGGTCACCGGTCCCACCGGCTCGGGGAAGACAACGACACTCTATGCCGCGCTCGAGCGGCTGAATGACAACACCCAGAACATCATGACGGTCGAGGACCCGATCGAGTACTACATCGACGGCATCGGCCAGACACAGGTCAACACCAAGGTCGAGATGACCTTCGCGCGCGGCCTGCGGGCGATCCTGCGCCAGGACCCCGACGTGGTGCTGATCGGTGAGATCCGTGACCTCGAGACCGCGCAGATTGCGGTGCAGGCGAGCCTCACCGGCCACCTGGTGCTCTCGACGCTCCATACCAACACCGCGGCCGGCGCGATCACCCGCCTGCGTGACATGGGAATCGAGCCCTTCCTCCTGTCCTCGAGTCTGATCGGCGTGCTGGCGCAGCGACTGGTGCGGGTCCTGAACCCGGAGACCAAACAGGCATTCAAGGCGGGCGAGCGCGAACGGCGGCTCCTGAACCTCGAGCCCGATGAGCCATCCCCAACACTCTACCGGCCGGGACGGGACGCCGGCGGCGGATACCGCGGACGAACCGGCATCTACGAGCTCATCGTCGTCGACGATGCCATGCGCACGATGATCCACGACGAGGTGTCCGAGCACGAGATCGAGCGCCACGCGCGCCTCACGACACCCTCGATCCGCGACGACGGCCGCGCCCGCGTGCTGCGCGGGGAAACCACCCTGGAAGAGATCCTGCGGGTGACCCGCGAGGATTGATGGCACTGAAATAACGTGGGTGCTTTTGAATACACCGCCCTCGATACCCAGGGCAAGGACCGCAAGGGCATCCTCGAAGGTGACACCCCGCGCCACGTGCGCCAGCAGCTGCGCGAGCAGCAGCTGCTGCCGGTCACCGTCACCGAGGTGGCTCAGAAGGAGGCGAGCCGGCAGCGCTCCTTCAGTCTGCTGCGGCGCGTCTCAGCCACCGACCTCGCCCTCTTCACCCGCCAGCTCGCGACACTGGTGCGCGCGGGGCTCCCCCTGGAGGAGTCGCTCCTTGCAGTCTCCCAGCAGACCGAGAAGCCACGGGTGCAGAGCATCGTGCTCGGGGTGCGCGCCAAGGTGATGGAGGGGCATGCGCTCGCCGACGGGTTCGCGGAGTTCCCGCGGGTCTTCCCCGAGATCTACCGCGCCACGGTCGCCGCGGGTGAGCAGTCAGGCCACCTCGACAACGTGCTCGAGCGGCTCGCCGACTACACCGAGAGCCGCGAACAGATCCGCCAGAAGGTGCTGGCCGCGCTCCTCTACCCGATCGTGCTCACCGGCATGTGCTTCGTGATCGTCTCGGGCCTCCTGGTATTCGTCGTGCCCAAGGTGATCGCGGTATTCGAGGCCGCCAAGGGCAAGCTCCCCCTGATCACACGGCTGCTGATCCTCGTCAGCGGCGGTCTGCGTCAGTACGGGTTATATCTGCTGGTGGCGCTGATCGTGGCGGTCTGGCTGTTCCGGCGCTGGCAGCGCGCTCCGGCGGCGAAGCGGCGCCTGCAACGCGTCATCCTCACGCTGCCGCTCGTCGGCAAGCTCGCGCGTGGCTTCAATACCGCGCGCTTCACCCGCACCTTCAGCATCCTCACCGCGAGCGCGGTTCCGGTACTCGAGGCGCTCAGGATCGCCGGCGAGGTGGTGACCAACCTGCCGATGCGGGACGCGGTGACCGAGGCCGCCGCCCGCGTGCGCGAGGGCGCGCCGATCGGCCGCTCGCTCGCGGCGAGCCGCCTCTTCCCCCCGATGACCATCCATCTGATCTCGAGCGGCGAGTCGAGCGGCGAGCTCGACACCATGCTGGAGCGGGCGGCTATCAGCCAGGAGCGCGAGCTCGATGCGCTGCTGGCCGCCATGGTCGGCCTCCTGGGGCCGTTGCTCATCATCTTCATGGGCCTCTTCGTCATGGGCATCGTTTTTGCAATGCTCCTGCCCATCTTCCAGATGAATGACCTCATCCACTGAGCCTAAGGCGGCTCCCGAGCACCCGAGCGAGCCGCCGACCGCCTCGAGAACGGGCGCGGTTCACAAAAACCGCCAGCGTGAGATTGCAGTTGCCGTGCCGCTGATTTAAGTTCGCGCCGTCCAATTCCTGCCCGACTGCTGTCCCGCATGAGCGAGAAGCCGGAATCAGACGAGTTCGAGGACGAAGAAGCCGACGAGCCGGTCGTGGGCGACAGTGACGTCGATCTCGACCAGGTCATCAAGGATCTCGACCTCGCGAAGCGCCGCGGCCAGAAGGCCGGCGACCCGGCGTGGCGACGCCTCGAGCGGCTGCTCGAGGACAAGCGTACCGCCGAGCTCACCAGCGACTTCGAAGACTACGAGATCGGCGAGGACGGGGCGGCCCCCCGCAAGGCCAGGCGCAAGCCCGGCAACGCCTGAGGCGAAGGCGGCGAGAGCCGCGCTCCCAGGTTGACTAGGTGCGACCGGCGGCAGCGCCGTGGCGCAACACATCCTCGGGCTCCGCCGCCAGAGCGGGCGGGCGCAGCAGTTGTGCGAAGGCCTGCGCCTCGACCGCCCGGCTCATCAGATAGCCCTGCACCAGATCGCAGCCCGTGGTTCGCAGGAACTGCAGCTGTTCGAGCGTCTCGACTCCCTCGGCCACGATCTTGAGACCGAGATTGTGCCCGAGCCCGACGATCGCCCGCACGATGGCGGCATCGTCGGCATCCCGGGTGATGTCACTGACGAAGGCTCGGTCAACCTTGAGGGTGTCGAGTGGGAAACGCTTGAGGTAGTTGAGCGAGCAGTAGCCGGTCCCGAAGTCATCGACCGCCAGAGCGAACCCGTATTCCTTGAGCGAGGCGAGCGAGCGCTGCCCGCTCTCCACATCCTGCATCAGCACTCCCTCGGTCAGCTCCAGCTCGAAGAGCGAGGCGGGAAGCCTCGCCTCTTCCACCACGCGCGACAGGCGCAGCAACACGTCCTGGCGCATGAAGTCGCGGCCGGAGACATTCACCGACACGGCCGGCACTGCAAGACCCGCGCCGCGCCACGCGCGCAGGTCGCGACACACCTGCTCCAGCGTCCAGCGGCCGATGTCGGCGATCAGGCCCGTTTCCTCGGCAACCGCGATGAAATCGGCGGTCGATATCTGGCCGCGCTGCGGATGGAACCAGCGCAGCAGCGCTTCAGCGCCTGCGAGGGAGAGGCCCTCGGCCGCGTATTGCGGCTGGTAATAGACCTCGAGCTTGCGCTCCTCGAACGCGCGCCGCAGCTCCATTTCCAGCGACAGCCGCTTCACCGCGCGCGTGTTGATGGCGCTGCTGTATAGGCGGAACTGGTTGCGCCCGCCGGCCTTGGCCTCGTACATGGCGAGATCCGCGTTCTTGCGCAGAGTCTGTACGTCCGTCCCGTGCTCGGGGTAGAGCGCGATGCCGATGCTCGGCGTCACCACGAACTGGTAGCCCCCCTGCTCGAACGGCGCCGTGAACGCCCCCTGCAGGGCCTGAGCGCACTGCGAGGCCTCGGCGACGCCCGCTGTGCCGCTCAGCACCACGATGAACTCATCGCCCCCCACGCGTGCGAGTTGCGCATCGGCTCCCGCGTAACCGAGCGCCGAGCCGAGGCGCGCGGCGACCTGGCGCAGCAGCGCATCTCCGGTCTCGTGGCCCAGGGTGTCGTTGATGCGCTTGAACTGATCGAGGTCGACGAACAGCATCGCGACTTTGCGCTCGCTCTGGGCGGCAGCCTCGAGCGCACGCGACAGGTACTCGCTGATCCACTCGCGGTTCGCAAGCCCGGTCAGCGCATCGAAGTAGGCCAACCGATGAATGTGCGCCTGGGCACGCGCGCCGCGCAGCACGTAACGGATGCGATGGGCGAGCAGCGGCCAGTTGATCGGCTTGACCACGAAGTCGGTCGCGCCGGCATCGTAGGCGAGGTTGATCGAAGCGGCGTCATCGAACCCGGTCACCATGACAATGGGAACTTCGCTGCCGTTGGCGAGCGAGCGAATGCCGCGACAGGCCTGGTAGCCGTTGCCTTCGGGCATCTCGACATCGAGCAGCACGAGATCAGGCATGCGATGCGCGCAGGCCGCCACCGCCGCCGCCCCGCTCGGCGCGGTTTCGACGGCAAAGCCGCAGTTCTCGAGCATCGCCTCGGCGATCTCGCGCAACATCTGGTCGTCGTCGACGACCAGGATACGGGTGAGTTCGGGTGCGCTCATGCCGTCTGCCGCAGCTCGCAGCGCAGCTCCTCGCGCACACGGTCGTAAAGGCCCTGCGCCTCGGCAAGGAGCGTGCGTGCCCCCGAGAGATCGCCGCTGCGCCCGCAGCGCTCGAGCTCTGCGCACAGACGCGCGAGGCCCAGGGCTCCGACGTTGCCGTTGCAGGAGCGCCAGGCGTGCGCCGCGCGCGCAAACGGCGCCGCTTCACCGCCTTCGAGCGCGCATCGCAGCTCTCCGATCAGCCTCTCGGAGTCGGCGCCGTAGGCGGCCGCGACCCGGCTCAGCATGTCCTGCGTGCCGCGTGGGGGCAGTGCACGCAGCGCGGCCAGCGTGGTGCGATCGAGCAGCAGCTCCGCCGCCGCGTCCCGGCCGGCCGTCGGCGCCGCTGCGCGCTCGGTCGGCGCAGTGGCCGGGACTCCCGGCAGCCAGCGCCTGAGCACCCCACGCAGCGCCTCCCGCGTGAAAGGCTTTGCCAGGTGATCATCCATGCCCGATGCGATGCAGGCGGCCCGGCCCTCGGCGGTCGCGTTGGCGGTCAGCGCGATCACCGGGAGGCGGCGTCCGCTTCCCTCGGCGCGCCGCAGTGCGGCGGTTGCCGACAAGCCGTCCATCACCGGCATCTCGCAATCCATCAGTACGAGGTCGAAGGACGCGCCTTCGGACTGAAGCCTCGTGAGCGCCTCGCGACCGTCGGCTGCGGTCTCGACCGCGATACCGAGGGAAGCGAGCATCCCCTCGGCCACCTCGCGGTTGAGCGGCTGATCCTCGACGACCAGCACCCGGCCCGCGAGCCGTGGAATCGAGGCCGTCCCCACGGCGGTCTGCCCCGGAGCCTCGTGCCCATCGGCCGCCGTGTGACCGGCGAGAGCGGCGTTGAGCTGCAGGAGGCGCATCGGCTTGGTCACCTCGGCGTCGAACCACTGACGCCCGTCGGTGGCCGCCGCCACCGGCGTCAGGCTTGCGAAGCCCACCAGACGGATCAGGCGCGGACGCGTCGCAAGACCGCCCGCCACGCGCAGCAGCGACTGCGCATCGCCGTCGGGCAGCGGATCGTCGATCAGCACCGCTTCGTAGGCGGCGCCGCGCAACTCCGCGACGGCGGCCTCGAGGCTGGCGGCGAGCGTCGCACGCGCACCCCAGGCGCGCAGCGCGTTGCTCATGAGCACCCGCGCGGCCGCGTTGTCGTCCACGACCAGCACCCGCATGCCGTCGAGGCGCGCGAAGCCGACGGGCCGGCGCGACTGGCGCGCTGCGAGCGGCAGCGTCAGCTCGAATGAGAAGGTCGAGCCCACCCCCGGCGCGCTGCTCACCTGCAACCGCCCCCCCATGAGCTCGACGATCTGTCGCGAGATCGAGAGCCCCAGGCCCGTGCCCCCGAAGCGGCGGGTCGTGGATGCGTCCTCCTGCGCGAACTGCTCGAAGATGCGCGCCTGGTTCTCCGGGGCGATGCCGATGCCGGTGTCGCTCACCTCCAGGCGCACGCGCAGAGCCGGGTCGGCTCCACCCTCCTCGGCCGTTCGGCCGAGCATCACCAGCCTCAGCGTCACCTCGCCGCGCTCGGTAAACTTGACGGCGTTGCCACCGAGGTTGATCAGCACCTGCCGCAGCCGGACGGTGTCGACCTGCACGCGCGGCAGCCCTTCGAGCGGCACATCGAGCAGCAGCTCGACACCCTTGCCGGCCGCACGCGCGGCCAGCACCTCTGCCGTCTGCTCGATGAGCTCGCCGAGGCTCGCCTCGCTCGCATCGAGCTGCAACCGCCCCGCCTCGATCTTGGAGAGGTCGAGCACGTCGTCGACGATCGCCAGGAGCGAGTCGGCCGAGCGGTGGATGCCTTCGGCAAAGCGCCGCTGGGCGCCATCGAGCCGCGTATCGAGCAGCAGGCTCGTCATGCCAAGCACGCCGTTCATCGGGGTGCGCAGCTCGTGGCTCATGCGCGCGACGAACTCGCTCTTGGCGCGCGACAGCACCTGCAGCTGCGCGTTGCGCTCCTCGAGCTCGTGGGTGCGCTGCTTGACGGTGTCTTCGAGATGCCGGCTGTAGCGCAGGGCGCGCACGCGACGCGCATTCTGTGCCCGCCACGCCCAGCCGAGCAGCAGCAGCGCCGCCGCGGCATAGGCAAGCCGTGCCCAGACGGTATTCCACGGTGCCGGCGTCACGTGCAGCGGGACGGTGAGCTCATCGCTCCCCCAGGCGCCGTCGGCGCTCGCAGCGCGCACCCGCAAGAGGTAGTCGCCGGCGTCGAGGTTGGTGTAGTTCGCGCGATGCTGAGTCCCGGCGTCGATCCAGTCGGTGTCGAAGCCGTCGAGGCGGTATGAATAGCGATTGTTCGCGGGTGAGGTGAAATCCAGCGTCGCGAACTCGAAGGTCACCAGCTTGTCGTCGTAGGCGAGCTTCAGCGGCCGCCCGAGCCGCGGCAGCTCGCTGTCGGGCAGGGGCTTGTTGAGTCGCGCCGCGCCCGTCAGCACGACACGCGGCGGCTGGGCGCTGAAGGCGGCGGCCGAAGGCGCGAAGGCATTGAAGCCGTTGCTGCCGCCGAAGAAGAGATTGCCGTCGCGATCCCGATAATGGGCGCCGAAAGTGAAATCCTCTCCCTGCAGCCCATGCCACTCGTGATACACGCGCGCTGCGCGTGTGCGCGGATCGAGTCGCACCAGACCGCTGCTGGTGCTGAGCCACAGATCGTCGGCCGCGTCGGACTCGATGCCGTAGACCGCCCGGCTCGGCAGGCTCGTCGCGTAGCTCTCGAAGCGAACCGATGCCGGATCCGCCGAGCTTCCGACCACGCGGTCGAGACCGCCGCTGGAGGTGCCCACCCACACCTCGCCCCGCGGGTCAACGTGGACTGCGAACACGGCGTCATCGGCGAGCGTGGTCGGATCCTGGTCGTTGCGGCGGTAGTGATGGAAGCGGCCGGTGCGCCGGTCGAGCAGATTGAGGCCGCCACCGACCGTGCCGATCCACAGGTTGCCGAGCGCGTCTTCGGCGATGGCGCTCGCATGAGCTTCGCTCAGATGGGCCTCATCATCGCTGCCGAACGGATAGCGGGTGAGCGCTCCGCTCGCCGCCTCGATGCGGGCCAGGCCGCCGCCGAAGGTGCCCACCCACAGGTCCCCGAGCCGGTCCTGATAGAGCGCCATCACGCCGTCGGCCGGCAGCGTGCCCGCATCGGCGGGGGCGGTGCGCCACGCGCGCACCCGAGCGCTCGTCACGTCCACCTGGTCGAGGCCGCCGGTCATGGTGCCGACCCACAGCGTCCCACGCTGGTCGTAGAGCAGCGTCATGACCCGATCGTCGGTGAGTCGCGGCGCCCCCGTTGCAGCGCTGTAGCGATGCTCCGTGGCGTCGCGCGTGTCGATCTCGATCAGTCCCGAGCCGATCGTCCCCACCCACACGCGCGAGGCGCCGTCGGCGGCGAAGCTGCTGACCTGCGTGTCGCGGAACACGGGGCTGCGATAGTGACCGAGCCGCCAGGTCTCCGGATTCCAATGGCTCGCTCCCGAGGAGCGCGTTCCCACCCACAGCACGCCGCCGCGATCCTGGTACAGCGAAAAAACGTCGCTGTCGCGCAGACTCTGGGGGTTGTCCGCCTCGTTGCCGTAGTGCACGAAGCTGTCCGTGCCGCGCTGAAAGAGATTCAGGCCGCCGTCGGTCGCGACCCAGAGCCGCTGGGCGTTGTCCTCCAGGATCGCCGTCACGCGATCGCGGCTGAGGGAGCGGGGGTTGGCGGCCTCGTGGCGGAAGGCCGTCACCCGGCCGCCGCCGGGCTCGAGTCGATCGAGCCCGCCGCGCAGCGTCCCGATCCAAAGCGCTCCGCTATGGTCCTCGCGGATGACGCGCACGCGCAGGTCCGAGAGTCCCGCGCCGTCGGCGCTCTGTCCGTAGTTGAGGAAACTGTCCGCCGCGGGATCGTAACGGCTCAGGCCGCCGTCGCTTCCGATCCAGATGCGGCCGGCGTGATCGGCATAGAGTGCAAACACCGCGTCGGAGGGAAGCGAGCGCGGATCGCCCTCGCGGTGGCGGAAGTGCCGCGCGCTGCCGGTCGCCGGGTCGAGCAGATCGAGGCCGCGGTCGAGCGTGCCGACCCAGATTCGTCCCGAGGCGTCGATGAGGAGCGTGCGCACCGAATCGCTCGCCAGCGAGTCGCCGCGCGCCGGGTCGTGGCGAAACTGCTGGAATTCATCCCGCGAGCGGCGCCAGCGCGCTACGCCTCCACCCACCGTCGCGAGCCACAGATCCGTGTGCGCATCCTCGGCAATCGTCCATACGTAGTCGCTCGCGAGCGCACGCGGGTTGCCGCGCTGCACGTGGTAGACGCGCACCGAGTTGCCGTCATAGCGATCGAGGCCGCTCTCGGTCGCGAGCCACAGATATCCCTGTGAGTCCTGGAGGATTCCGTTGACGGTGCTCTGCGAGAGGCCGTCGCGGGTGGTGAGGTGCTCGAAGTACATCGGCGGCGCCGGCGCGACTGGCAACGCCGCATGCGCGCGAGAGGCCGCCCCGCCCAATGCGAGCAGCGCTGCAAGAGCGATGAGTCGGCGGCAATGCATCAGGCCTCGGCTCGGCTGCGCGGAGGTCGGACGGTCGGCTCGCTATTGCTGGGCCGGGACGGCAGGCGTCCCCGTGTAGGCGCTGCTCCAGGCGTAGCCGCTGCTCCAGGGGTAGCCGCTGCTCCAGGCGTAGCCGCTGCTCCAGGGATAACCGCTGCTCCAGGCATAGCCGCTGCTCCAGGGATAGCCACTGCTCCAGGCGTAGCCGCTCGCCGAGGAGTAGCTGCCGTTCCACAGGAGACCGTCGCCGAGCTGCGCGACGTCCCAAAGGAGACTCCCGAGGACCGGGCCGACGAGCGGCACCTGCGAGACGGTCGTGCCGAGGCCACCGATGAGTCCGCCGAGGCCGCCGAGAAGGCCTGAGGAGGTGGACGTGCTGCCACCGGTGGTGGCCATGATGAAGTACTCGCCGGTCGAGGGATTGTAGTTAGCGCGCCCGCCGAAGTGCTGCCAGCCGAGGAGGTCGGCCGCGACGTTCAGTCCCTGGTTCGCGCAGCCTTTCGCCGTCGCGTAGGCGGCGCCGTAGGCATCGATGAGCCCGGATCCCTGCTGAAAGACCGTGTAGGCGAGCGTGCCGTCGGCATTCACGGCCGGGCGCGCGCCGGTCATCAGCCGACACTTGACGTCATCGGGTGACAGTGACGGGTTCACATCCAGCATCAAAGCCACTGCACCGCTCGTGACGGCCGCGGCCATCGAGGTGCCCGTCATCGTGAAGTCGTCGTAGGGCATCACCACCCACTGCGGAAACTCCTGCGCCAGGGTGCTGTTGTTGGGCGCATACGCGAGGATATGGCCGCCCATCGCCACCACCTCGGGCTTGACGAACCCCTCCCAGGTCGGTCCCGCCGAGGAGAAGGATGCGAGCTTGTACTGGCTCGGCTGCAGCGGGTGGAAGCTATCGGTCACCGCGCCGACGGTGATCACATACGGCACGTTGCCCGGCACGCCGATGGTCATCGGCGCCGGTCCCGCGTTGCCCGCGGCCACCACCACCACGATGCCGGCGTTCCATGCGGCCATCACCGCCTGGTTGAGCGGGTCCTGCCAGTAGAACGAGTGCGGCGGGGCGCTCAGGGACAGATTCATCACCCGGATGTTGTAGCGCGACTTCTGCGCGATCACCCACTGGATGCCGGCGATCACGTTCGAGTAGCTGCCCATGCCGTTGGCATCGAGCACGCGCACGGCGACCAGATTGACCCCGGGAGCCACGCCCTGGAAATTCCCCGTGGTCGCAACGCCGCTGCTCGCGATGATGGAGGCGACGTGCGTGCCGTGTCCGAATCCGTCGTTGACGTTGGCGGTGTTGCTCGAGCTGAGCGAGGTCAAGCCGCCGAGGAGTCCCGCCGACAGCACGTCGTATTGCGCGAGGATGCGACTCCCGCCCTGCCCCGGCGCGCTCTGGTCCGGCCCATGCTGACTCCAGAGCCCGGAGTCCACGACCGCGACCGTCACGCCGCTGCCCGTCGTGCCACCGAGGTGGAGGTTGCGCGCATCGACCTCGCTCGGGTAATAGGTCTCAGGCAGCGTGCCGCTCGCCTTCACGGTGCGGTCGCTGTAGAGCTCGAGCCCCGCGCCGCCGCCGCCACGCAAAGCGGCCACCTGCCGGTCATCGAGCCGCGCGCCGACCGCGCGGATCACCGCGAGGTTGCGGGTAATTTCGCCGCCGACCCGCAGCACCGCCTGCGCGGCTGCAGAATCGCTCGCCGCCTGCACGATGTAGTCCTGCCGCCCGGCGGACGCCGCAGCGCTCCCCGCGCGCAACGCGAACTGGTCGCGCTCGAGTGAGACGCAAAAGATGACACCCAGGGTGACGGCTGTCGTCAGCCAGTTCTTCTGCCGAACCTTCATCGAAACCGCTCCCGTCTTTTCGACGTTGGTGTTAGGTGAGTCCCTTCTGCACCTTCTTTTTACCTGAAGCGTCTGTCGCCAAACAGGGACGGAAGTGCGGCAAAATGCGACCGGCGTCGCAACATCGCGTGTTGGATCGTTATGTCAGAGACGCTATGTCAGGTGCGCGGCGAGGCGCGACGAGAGCGTGTAGGCCGTTTCGGACGCGCAGCGCATTAATGGAAATCGCGCGAGCGGGTCAACAGCTGCCCTAACAGTGCCGTGCGGTCGATGAGCCGCCGCGCGATCAGATGCGTGACGCCCTCCTGGCGTTGCAGCTCGCCGTGCACTTCGAGGAGGCGCGACTCGAGGAGCGCGCGACGCTGCGCCTGTCCCACACTTTCCCACACGATGACGTTCACCTGGCCGCTCTCGTCCTCGAGCGTCACGAAGGTGACGCCGCCCGCAGTGGCGGGTCGCTGGCGCATCAGCACGATGCCGGCGGTGCGCACCGCCGCGCCGCTGTCGGCCTGCGCGAGCTCGTGCGCACTCTGGATCGCGCCGGCAGTCAGCCGCTCGCGCAGCAGTGCGAGCGGATGCCTCCCCAGGGTGAGCCCCAGCGCGGCATAGTCGGCGCAGATCTCCTCGCCCTCGGAAGGCTTCTCGAGCAGCGGCCGGCCTTCCACGAAGCCCGCTTCCTGCCCCACTGCGCCTTGCGCCACCGCCGCAAGCGGCAGCGGGCGCTCGGTGCCCGCGACCTCCCAGAACGCCAGGTGTCGATTGCCGCCCAGGGTGGCGAAGGCCCCCGCGGCGGCGAGCGCTTCGAGGTCACCGCGATCGAGCGCCGCGCGTGTCGCGAGCTCGGGCACACTGCCAAAGGGCCGCACGGCGCGCGCCGCGATCAGCCGCTCAGCGCCAATCTGCGACAGCGACTTCACCAGCCGCAGACCTAAGCGCAGTGCCGGCGCGCCGTCCTCGCGGCGCTCGAGCGTCGAGTCCCAGAGCGAGACGCAGACATCCGCCGGCCGCACCTCGACTCCGTGGGCACGCGCATCGCGAACCAGCTGCGCGGGCGCATAGAAGCCCATCGGCTGGCTGTTGAGGAGCGCTGCGGTGAAGGCCGCCGGCTCGTAGCATTTGAGCCAGGCGGAGTCGTATACCAGCAGCGCGAAGCTCAGGGCATGCGCCTCGGGAAAGCCATAATCCCCGAAACCCTCCATTTGCCGGTAGATCCGCTCGGCAAACTCATCCGGATACCCCCTGGCACGCATGCCGGTCAGGAGTCGCTCGCGAAAGGCATCGAGTCCCCCGGTTCTCTTCCAGGCGCCCATCGCGCGTCGCAGCGAGTCCGCCTCACCGGCGCTGAAGCCTGCGGCGACGATCGCGATCTGCATCACCTGCTCCTGAAAGAGCGGCACACCGAGCGTGCGATGCAGTACCGCGCGCACCTCCTCACCCGGATAGTCGATCGGCTCCATCCCGCAGCGGCGCCTCAGGTAGGGATGCACCATGTCGCCCTGAATCGGCCCCGGACGCACGATCGCGACCTCGATGACCAGATCGTAGTAATTGCGCGGCTTCAGGCGCGGCAGCATCGCCATCTGCGCGCGCGACTCGATCTGGAACACACCGATGGTGTCGGCGCGCGACATCATCTGATAGACCTCGGCGTCTGCGTCAGGAAGCTTTCCCAGTGTGTACTG
>DATGJR010000199.1:0-18124 GCA_035295065.1 Steroidobacteraceae bacterium | reverse complement strand
GACCAGACCCGCCGCGGCTCTTGAAGGCGCACCCCGGTCGCGCCGTGCGCCTTCAGCCATCTCTTCGAAAATGACGAGCCAGAGCCGTTCGGCCGCCGCACCGGGCGGGCTGACCGGCGTGACCGTGATGCGCAGAGCGCTCGGGTGGGAGTGATCGTCGACGTCGATGGCGTCGCGCTGTGCACGGCGATTGTGGCGAACGGCTTCGTGCAATGCCTCGCGCAAGCTGGGTTTGAGCACGTCCCGGGCGAGCGTGAGCAGGTCGACGTTCGGTACGCCGCTCGGCAGCTGCAGGTACGGGGCGAGGCGCCCATAGAACCGCAGGATCTCGCCGCTCGCCCGCACCAGTACGGCGGTAACGCCGAAATGCTCGAGCAACGCGCGATCGGCGAGCCCAGCCACCGCGGACTCTCGAGCGGCGGTCGGCAGCTCGAGCCCCCCCGAGGTGGCGATGCCGACTGCTCGAGCTTTGACTGAGCGGATGGATTGACCGAAACGTTTGGCGGTCGGGGCAGCGCGGCTCTTCGGGGAACTGCCCGCGGCGGCGTGTCGCCTCTTGCGCTTGGGAGCGGATGGCATGTGGTTCTCACCCGCGCTGCGCGGCGTACCCCGCTCGCGGATAAGACACCTACTCTACCTCGCGCAGGGACCTGTCAGCGACCGTGACCCGGGACCTCAGCTGCGCGGCCGCACGGCGGTTGGATCGTAGAACGGCTTGAGGGTCGCGCGTGCGGGCACGGTGCGGTCGCCTATCAGGATCTCGAAGCGTCCCGAGGCGATCAGCTCGTCCGACACGCCGCGCTCCTCGCTCACATAGCCGAGCCCGGCGGCGCCCCCGAGGGTGTGGGCAAACATACCGGACGTGATCAGCCCCACGCGGGCTCCGTTCAGGAGAATGGGCTCATTGTGATAGAGCATCGCGTCGGGATCGCGCAGCAGAAACTGCACCAGCCGCCGGCGGCGCGGTTGCGAGCGCAGCGCGAGCAGCGCCTCGCGTCCGATGAACCCGCCGGGCTTCTCCCAGGCACAGGTGAAGCTGAGGCCTGCATCGAGCGGGGTGTCGTCGGGACCTATGTCGTGCGACCAGTCGCGATAAGCCTTCTCGATCCGCAGCGAATTGAGCGCGTGATAGCCGCAGTGCCTCAAGCCGAGCGACGCGCCGGCTTCGACGACGGCGTCGTACACGCCGATCGCAAACGGCACCGGCACGTATAGCTCCCAACCGAGCTCTCCCACGTACGTGATGCGCAGCGCCAGCGCCTGGCCGTAACCGATCTGAACCTCGCGCGCCGTGCCAAAGGGAAAACCCGCGTTCGACCAGTCGCCGCTGGCGAGCGCTGAGAGCAGCTCGCGCGAGCGCGGGCCCTGGATGTTGAGCATGCACCAGCCATCGCTCACATCGGTGACGATGCAATGGCGCTCGGCCTCGATGTGCTCGCGGAGCCAGGCGATGACGTGGGTGGCGGTGAAGGCGGCGGTGACCACCAGGAAGCGGTCGGCTGCCAGGCGCGTGACGCTCAGGTCCGCCTCGATCCCGCCGCGCTCATTGAGGAACTGCGTGTAGACCACCTTGCCCACCGGCACGCGGCAGTCGGCCGTCGCAATGCGATTCAGCGCGAGCTCGGCATCGCGCCCCTGGATGAGAATCTTGGCAAAGGACGTCTGCTCGAAGAGACCCACCGTCTCGCGCACGGCGCGGTGCTCCTCGGCATTGTTCTCGAACCAGTTCTGCCGCCCCCAGCCGTATTGGTACTCAGGCTTCTGCCCCGCGCGCGCATACCAGTTGGGACGCTCCCAGCCCGCGGATTCGCCAAAGCAGGCGCCGGCTGCGGCGAGACGCTCATGCAGAATGCTGCGCTTCACTGCGCGCGCGCTGGTCCATTGCCTGAAGGGCCAATGCTCCTGATAGCCGATGCCGAGGGTTTCCACCACGCGATCGGCGAGGTAGCGGGGATTGTTCTGCCAGGCGTGGGTGCGCCGGACGTTCACCGACCAGACATCCATCGGTGCATTGCCTTGCGCGATCCATTGCGCCATGACGAAACCCACTCCGCCTCCGGAGAGGATGCCGAGCGAGTTGAAGCCGGCGGCGACGAAGAAACCCCTGAGGTTAGGAGCCTCACCCATCAGGTAGTTGTGATCGGCGGTGAAGGACTCGGGCCCGCAGAAAAGCAGCTTCACACCGGTCTGCGCGAGCACCGGCACACGCTCGCAGGCGCGCTCGAGGTGCGGCTGCATGCGATCCCAGTCGGGCGGAATCTCTCCGAAGGTGAAATCCGGCGGGATCCCCCCGACCCTCCACGGTCGCGCGACGTCCTCGAAGATGCCGACCATGAGCTTGCCGGCTTCCTCGCGGATGTAGGCGCTGCGACCCGGGTCACGCAGGATCGGGAGCCTGGGATGCACGCCGGCGACCGCCTCGGAGATCAGGTAGTAGTGCTCGGCGGCCTGCAGCGGCACGTCGACTGCCGCGAGCTGTCCGACCTGCCGCGCCCACATGCCGGCGCAGTTGACGACGATGCCGGTCGCGACCCGCCCCAGTGCGCTGATCACCGCGGTCACCCGACCGCCGTGCTGCTCGATCGCGGTGACCGGACAGTTCTCGAAAAAAGCCACGCCCGCGCGGCGTGCCCCTTTCGCGAGTGCTCGCGTGACGTCGGTGGGATTGATGCGCCCATCATTCGGAAAGTGGAAGGCCGCCTGCACGTCGCCGACGTAGGCGAGCGGCCACATTCTCTGCACCTCGGCGGCATCGATCTCGCGGCACTCGATGCCCCAGCTCTGCGCGGCGCGGTAGCCGCGGCGCATCTCTTCGGCCTTTGCCGCCGTCAGCGCCAATTGAATCGAGCCGCATTCGATGAGCCCGGTCGCCTGCCCGGTCTCCTCTTCCAGGCGGCGAAACAGCTGCTGCGAGTATGCGGCGAGGCGCGTCTGGGTCTCGGTGTCCCGCAAAGTGGTGAGGAGACCGGCGGCATGCCAGGTCGTGCCGGAGGTGAGCTGCGCGCGCTCGAGCAGCAGCACGTCCGTCCAGCCAAGCTTCGCGAGGTGGTAGGCGATCGAACAGCCCGCCATCCCGCCGCCGATGATGACGACGCGGGCTTGTTTCGGAAGCGATCTGTCGCTCGAGGCGGAGTTCACCGCTCGGTACTCCGGCATTTTTCCGCATTATGCCGGGTCGCGCACCTCCCGACGCCATAATTCGCCACAATTGCGCCCCGGGTTCAGCCGAATGGGCCCGCAGACTCCTTATCCAGGGAATGGGGAGGATCACGTCATGGAATCCGATGAGCTGCGCATCTGGCTGAATCACTTCGAATACCACGCGGAGCATCCGCGCTGCGTTCCGGAAGGACTCACCGATCTTCTGACACCCGGGGAGCGCTCGCTCATCGCTCGCTCGATCGCCACCTTTCAGCTCGGCGAGCAGTCGGAAGGTGCGACGCTGCTTCACGCCGCCAAGCGCTTCGCACACGTGCACGGCACCCCGGCGCTGGCACGAATCGTGGAGCTGTTCATTGCCGAGGAGCAGCGTCATGCGGCGCTGCTGCGCGAGTTCATGGAAGACCACGGCATCGCGCTCAAGCAGCGCGACTGGACCGATGAGGTGTTTCGCTTCCTGCGCCGTCGCGCGGGACTCGAGCTCTACCTGTACGTTCTCATCAGCGCCGAGCTCATCGGCAAGGTCTATTACCGTGCCCTGGAAGGGGCGACGGGTTGCCAGCGTCTGCGAGTACTGTGTCGGGTGCTGGTGTGTGACGAGCTGGCGCACGTCGGCTTCGAGTCACAGCTGCTGCTCGCGCTGCGCTCGCGCCGGCCCGCGGTGCAGCAAAGTCTCATGCGTATCGCGCACCGCGCCTTCATCGCCGCCACGGCGCTCATCGTGTGGCTCACACACCGCGCGGTGCTGCGACGAGCCGGCCACAGCGCGCGCAGCTTCCTGCGCACCTGTCTCGCCCAGTACGCTTTCTATCTGGAGCCGCCGAAGACTTCTCTCGCACCGACATCCGCAAGCTGAGCGTTTTCGCCTATCATGCCGGGCTGCGGCGCTAACACCCGCCGGGGAGCTCGCCATGAGAAAAACCACCGTGCTGCTGGCAGCACTCGCTTTGGCTCCAGTCTGTGAGGCACACCATTATTCCCTGCCCGCGACGCCCGAGAACGTGCAGTGGGGCTGGTACGACCCGACCGAGAAGCCGAAGCTGACGGTGGATTCGGGCGACACCGTCTCCATCGAGACGATCTCGCATTCGCTCGGACAGATAAAGCCCGGCGTCGACATGGATGAGATCGTCAAGCTCCGCAAGGAGAATGACGGCGGCGGCCCGCACTCGATCACGGGTCCGATCTTCGTGAACGGGGCCGAGCCCGGCGATACGCTCGAAGTGCGCATCCTCAGGATCGTTCCCAAGGTGGACGCCTTCAATTTCAATCTGCCGGGGAAGGAATTCCCGTCCGTGGGCTTCCTGGCCGGCGAATTCCCCAATGGCTTCGTGCGCTTCTACAAGCTCGACCTCGCAAAGATGCAGACCGAGTTCAAGCCCGGCATCGTGATCGACATCAAGCCTTTCCCGGGAACCTTTGCCGTCGGTGTGGACCCTGACGAGCCGCCTGCGAAGGCCGGTCCCCCCATCCACGACGACAAGGGGCGCACCAGCACACTGCGCCCCTGGAAGAACGGCTCGAACATGGACCTGAACGAGCTGCAGGCCGGCTCGACTATTTATCTGCCCGTATTCCTGAAGGGAGGGCTCATCTGGACCGGCGATTCCCACTGCCGGCAGGGGAACGGGGAGGTGAACCTGACGGCGCTCGAATGCGCCTACAAGGAGATCGAGATCCAGCCCATCGTCCGCAAGGGCGTGAAGACCGAATGGCCGTGGGCCGAAACGCGCACCGACTGGATCTTCATGGGATATGACGAAGATCTGACTCAGGCCATGAAGATTGCGGTCGAGCAGACCGTCAAGTGGCTCGCCACGCAGCAGATGGTGCCGATGAGCCGCGAGGAGGCCTACGCGCTCACTTCAATGGTGGGAGACTGCCGCGTGACTCAGGTGGTGGACGTCCGCAAGGGCGTGCACTGCATGATTCCCAAGCACATCTTCAGGAAGCCAGCTTCACAGACGCGGTGAGTTCGGCCGGCGCGATGGCCGCCGCCACGATGATCTGCGCCTCGAGTGTCCGCGTGCCGCGCAGGGAGTTCGCGATCAGACAGCCATGCTCGGCGCGCTCGAGCAGGGCGCGCGCCTTCGCCGCATCGGCACCCGCGGGAACGGTGAGCGTCGCGAAGGTAGTGAAGCGCGTGAACTGCGAGCCCTGCGTCACGCGCTCGAGCACACCCTCCACGCGGCACTCGAGTCGCAGCCACTCAAATCGCGCGGCGCGGCTCACGGCACGGAACGTGAGGATGAAGCAATCCGCGAGCGAGGCGCACAGCAGCGTCTCGGGCGACCACACGCCGTCGGGCCCGTCGAACTGAGGTGGTGAGGCCGTCTCGAGCCCGGGGAGACCCGCCGAGCCGGCCGTGACGAGGCCCGTGCCGCTCCCGGAGGCGGACGCGCTGTAGCGATGCGGATAGGGATGCATGCGCTCACGCTATGCCTGCCCCGGCCGTCGCGACAGTGTGGTTAGTGCGTAGCCGCTGCGACCCTCTGGGATCTCAGCGCTTGCAGAATTCGCCGTGCAGCACCTCGATCAGACGCTGCACCACCCCCGCGGGCAGCGAATAGCGGATGCTCTGCGCCACCCGCTCGGTATCTACGATCTCGGATTCCCGCAATACCGCCAGATGCTGCGACAGCGCAGATTGGCTGAGCGGCACGCGCTCGTTGAGCTCGCCAACCGAGAGGGGACCCTGAGTCAGGTGACACAGGATCATGAGCCGCTGCTCGTTGGCGAGCGCCCTCAGGAGCTCGGCGGCCCGCAGGGCATGCGGTTGCATGTCCCGGGCGGCGCGCGCCGCGTGGGTCAATTTCATAGCGTCAGTGTAATCAGCAATTGCTAATTAAGCAACATCTAATATATGATGCGGCCGCGTTCCTTATGAGGAGACTCACATGACGATCGACCGCATCGTGCTGGCTTTCGCGGGCTCCATGGTTCTGTTGAGCCTCGCGCTCGGGCTGCTGGTGAGCTCCTGGTGGTTTGCGCTGACGGGCTTTGTGGGGGCCAATCTCCTGCAATCGGCCTTCACCGGTTTCTGCCCTCTGGCGATCCTTCTCAGGAAGCTCGGACAGGCACCGGGACCGGCCTTCCGTTGAGCCCGGGGGAGCGCTCTTCCATGAGCAAGCGCAACCGCCCAGCTGCGCTCGCGGGACTTGCCGCCGCTGCGCTGGTGGCGGGCTGTCACGGCGCGAATCAACCGGCGGCACCTCGGGCGGCGGCGCCATTGGCGAGCGTCGTGGTGCAGCGCGAGCGGACTCCCGTGGAGCGCAGACTCGACGGGCTCATCGAGGCCGTCAACGAGGGCACCGTCGCTGCGCAGACTTCCGGCCGGGTCGTCGCCATCCTTTACGACGTCAACGACTTCGTTCCGGCAGGGGCGGTCATCGTGCGCCTGCGGGCGACCGAGCAACGCGCGGGAATGCTGCAGGCGGAAGCGGCGCTGCGCGAAGCGGCGGCCCGGGAGACCGAAGCGCTGTCGCGCTATCAGCGCATTGCCGACATGTACGACCGCAAGGTCGTTCCAAAAGCGACGCTCGATGAGGTCGTGGCAAACCGCGATGCCGCCGTGGCACGCCTCGCAGCCGCGCGCGCCGCGCTCGAGAGCGCGCGCGAAGGCGTCGCCTACACCGAGGTGCGGGCACCTTATGCGGGGGTGGTGACCCGCCGGCTGGTGCAGGTGGGCGAGACGGTGAGCCCCGGCACGCCGCTCATGAGCGGCCTTTCGCTCCAGTACCTGCGGGTGACCGTCGACGTCCCGCAATCGATCGTCGAGCAGGTGCGGCGCATTCGCAAGGGAGCCGTGTACGTGGCCGGGCGGCGTATCGAGGCGACGCGGGTGACGGTGTTTCCCGAAGCGGCCGCGCCGTCCAGCACTTTCCGCGCGCGACTCGAGCTCCCGGAGAACGCGGCCGACCTGTATCCCGGCATGTTCGTGAAGGTGGGCTTCGTCACCGGAGAAGCCGAGCGCATTCTCGCGCCGGCGGCGGCCCTCATCGAGCGCAGCGAGGTGACCGGCGTCTATGTGCTCGATGCGAGCGGGCGCACGTCCCTGCGCCAGGTGCGGGTCGGCGATCAGTTCGATGGGCGCGTGGAGATTCTTTCGGGCCTGATGCCCGGTGAGCGCATCGCACTCGACCCACTCGCTGCTGCCCGCTGGCTCGTGCCTGCAAGCGCGGGCTCGACCTCATGAACGATGGGTCCCATGGCGAGTCCGACGGTCGAGGCAGCGCCGCCCGCCTGGGATTGAGCGGGCGGATCGCGCGGCGATTTCTCGCCAGCCCGCTCGCGCCTCTGTTCGCGCTCGCGGCGCTCCTCATGGGAGTGTTTGCGGTCCTGGTGACGCCGCGCGAGGAAGAGCCGCAGATCGATGTGACCTTCGCCAACGTCTTCATTGCTTTTCCGGGCGCTTCCGCCGAGCAGGTCGAGAGTCTGGTGTCCTCGCCCATGGAGCAGGTGCTGGGAGAGATCTCGGGCGTCGAGCACATCTACTCCGCCTCACGCCCGGGGCTCGCGGTCCTCAGCGTCCAGTTCAAGGTCGGCGAGCATCGCACCGATGCGATCGTGCGGCTCTATAACGCCATCTATTCCAATCAGGACTGGCGTCCGGCCAATTCCGGGATCCTCCAGCCGCTGGTGAAACCGAAGGGCATCGACGACGTTCCCATCGTCACCCTGACGCTCTGGACTCAGGATCCGGCGCGCGGCGCCTACGAGCTGGGCCAGGTTGCGCGCTCGATCGAGACCGAGATCAAGCGGGTGCCCGGCACCCGTAACGTGTACACGGTCGGAAGTCCCCAGAGCCTGGTGCGCGTACAGCTCGATCCGCAGAAGCTCGCGGGCTTCGGACTCACGGCGGCGGACCTCGAGCGTGCACTGCTCGCGGCCAATGTGGTGCAGCACGCCGGCAACCTCGAAGGGGACGATCGCGTGACCCCGGTCGATGCCGGCGAGTTCCTCGCCAGCGCCGCCGACGTCGCCGGCCTCGTCGTCGGTGTCGATCACGGGCGGCCGGTGTTCCTCGAGGACGTCGCGACCGTTGCCGCACGACCCGATCAGCCGGAGTCTTATGTGTGGCTCGGGACCGGCCCCGGCGCCGCCAGCCGCGGCCTGCCGCCGGTCGCACACGCTCCCGCGGTCACCATCGCGGTATCGAAGAAGCCGGGAACCAACGCCATCGCGGTCGCCACGCAGGTGATGCGCAGAGTCGGACAGTTGCGCGGCACTTATCTTCCCGAGGGTGTGCGGGTCACCGTGACCCGCAACTACGGCGAGACCGCCAACGACAAGGCCGTCAAGCTCATCGAGAAGCTGCTGTTTGCAACCGCCTCGGTTGTATTGCTCGTCGTGCTCACGATGGGCCGACGCGAGGCGCTGGTCGTCGGCGCCGCCGTGACGATCACGCTCGCCGCGACGCTGTTCGCTTCGTGGGCCTGGGGTTTCACCATCAATCGGGTCTCGCTGTTCGCGCTCATCTTCTCGATCGGCATCCTGGTCGATGACGCCATCGTGGTGGTCGAGAACATCCATCGTCACCTGCAGCTCGGTGGCACGCTGCGGGAGGTCATTCCGCGGGCGGTCGATGAGGTCGGCGGACCGACGATTCTCGCCACCTTCACCGTGATTGCGGCTCTCCTGCCCATGGCGTTCGTGAGCGGGCTGATGGGGCCGTACATGAGCCCCATTCCGATCAACTCGAGCATGGGGATGCTGATCTCGCTGGCGGTGGCCCTGGTGTTCACGCCCTGGCTGTGCCGCAGGCTCCTCAGCGATGCTCCGGCGGCGGCCGATGAGCACGGCCAGTCGGCCGCGCTGACGCGGCTCTTCGAGCGCCTGGTCCGCCCCTTTCTCGGGGGTGCGGCGGGGCGCATACGGCGGCACAGGCTTTACTGGTCGATGGGCGGAGCGATCGCCGTCGCCGCAGGCCTGGTCTTGGTGCAGCTGGTGGTGCTCAAGATGCTGCCCTTCGACAACAAGTCCGAGTTCCAGGTGGTCGCCAATCTCCCGGAGGGGAGCACCGTCGAGACGACCGCCCGGATGCTCGATGAGCTCTCACATGTGATCGAGCGCGTGCCGGAGGTGAGCGATTACGAGGTCTACGCCGGCACCTCTGCGCCCATCAACTTCAATGGTCTGGTGCGCCAGTACTACCTGCGGCAGAGCCCGCAACTCGGCGATATCCAGGTGAACCTGGTCGATCGCCACCACCGCAGCCGCAAGAGTCATGAGATCGCGCTCGCCGTGCGAGCGCCGTTGGCTGCCATCGCCCGCCGGTATTCGGCGTCATTGCAGGTCGTCGAGGTGCCGCCCGGGCCGCCGGTGCGCGCCCCGATCGTCGCTGAGGTTTACGGGCCGCGCTACGCCGAGCAGCAGCAACTCGCGAAGGCGATACGCACGGCCTTCGACTCCACGGCCGACATCGTCGACACGGACGACAGCGTCGAGGCGGCAGCCCCGCGCCAGGTCGTGGAGATCGATCGGCAGAAGGCCGCGCTCCTCGGCGTCTCGCAGGAGCAGATCGTCGAGACGCTGCGGCTCGGCCTCGGCGCGGATGTGACCTACGTGCATCGCGGACGCGAGCGTTATCCGATCCCGGTGCGGCTCGAGCTGCCGGTCGCCGACAAGGCGCGCACCGGCAGGCTGCTCGAGCTCGAAGTGCGCTCCGCTAGCGGTGCGCGCGTGGCGCTTTCGGAGCTGGTTCGGGTGCGCACCGGTGAGTGGGACCGGACGATCTACCACAAGGATCTGTTGCCGGTGGCCTATGTGACGGGGGACATGGCAGGCAGGCTCGACAGCCCGCTGTATGGAATGTTCAGACTGGTTGGGGCGTTTGCGCGCCACCCGCCCGCAGGCGCACCGATCGCTCAGCGATTCATCGGTGCGCCGGACGATCCCAACGGCGCAGCGATCAAATGGGACGGGGAGTGGCAGATCACCTACGAGACCTTCCGCGATATGGGGCTCGCGTATTCCGTAGGACTGGTCCTCATTTATCTCCTGGTCGTGGCCCAGTTCGGCTCCTATGCGCTGCCGCTCATCATCATGGCGCCGATTCCCCTGACGATCATCGGCGTGATGCCGGGGCATGCGCTGCTGCGCGCCCAGTTCACCGCGACCTCGATGATCGGGATGATCGCGCTCGCGGGCATCATCGTGCGCAATTCCATCCTGCTGGTCGATTTCATCGACGGTGAGATTCGCGCCGGGCGCAGCCTCGAGGACGCCGTGGTGCGCGCCGGCGCGATTCGCGCCCGACCGATCGCACTCACGGCTCTCGCAGCCATGATCGGCGCGTTCTTCATCCTCGATGATCCGATCTTCAACGGTCTCGCCGTCTCCCTCATCTTCGGCATCTGCATCTCGACGGCACTCACCCTGCTCGTGATCCCGGTCCTCTATTACGCCTATCTGAAGAGAAATGAGGCGCCCGCCACCGGGCCGGCGGGCGCCTCGCATCCGAACGAGGCGCTGGCGCGCTAGGAGCATGTCATGGCTGAAGTTGCAATCATTGGGGCAGGAATTGGCGGGGTGTCGTGTGCCTTCGAGCTGCGCAAACGGCTTGGCAAGCAGCACGGGGTAACCCTCGTCGGGTCATCGCCCTGCTTCGAATTCACGCCCTCGAACCCCTGGCTCGCGGTCGGTTGGCGGGAGCGTCGCCAGGTGAGCGTGCCGCTGCGCGTGCCGCTCGAGTCGAAGGGAATCCGCTGGATCCCGCAAGCCGTCGCGGCCATCGATGCGCCCGGCAATCGTCTGACCCTGGGCACCGGAGCGCCGGTGCCCTACGACTACCTGGTGATCGCGACCGGACCGAAGCTCGCCTTCGATGAAGTGCCAGGGCTTGGGCCTGCCGCTTTCACCCAGTCGGTGTGTACCCAGGACCACGCCATGCAGGCGTGGGAGCAGTACCAGGAGTTTCTCAAGGAGCCTGGGCCCATCGTGATCGGCGCCGCAGCCGGCGCCAGCTGCTTCGGGCCGGCCTATGAGTTCGCAATGATCATCGATGCGGATCTGCGCAGGCGCAGAATGCGCGATCGCGTCCCGATGACATTCGTCACCAGCGAGCCCTACATCGGGCACATGGGCCTGGGGGGTGTCGGCGACAGCAAGGGGCTCATGGAGTCACAGCTCCGCCATCGTCACATCCGTTGGATAACCAACGCAAAGATCGCCGCGGTGTCGTCCGGATCGATGACGGCGGTGGAGCACGACGAGGAGGGAAAGCCGAAGAAAGAGCATCAGGTCCCGTTCCGCTACGCGATGATACTTCCTGCCTTCAAGGGGGTGGATGCGGTCGCCGGCGTACCGGAGCTGTGCAATCCGCGCGGCTTCGTTCTGATCGATCAGAGCCAGCGATCGAAGAAGTACCCGAACATCTATGCCGCAGGCGTTTGCGTCGCGATTCCGCCGGTCGAAGCGACTCCCGTGCCGACGGGAGCACCCAAGACCGGCTACATGATCGAATCGATGGTGACCGCAATCTGCGAGAACATCGCTGCCGCCATCGACGGGCGCGCGGCGGCCGCGCAAGCCACCTGGAACGCGATCTGTCTGGCCGACTTCGGCGACACCGGCGTGGCCTTCGTCGCGCTGCCGGAGATCCCGCCGCGCAATGTCACCTGGGCGAAGTCGGGCAAGTGGGTGCACCTCGCCAAGATTGCCTTCGAGAAGTATTTCCTGCGAAAGGTGCGCACCGGCTCGGTGACTCCCGTGTATGAGAGGTACGTGCTGCGCGCCCTCGGGATTTTCTCGCTGAAGAAGGCGGGATGAGCCGCGTGCGGCATCATCGGGCGCGGCTCTGGCTGGCGGTGGCTACGGCCCTCGCATGCGCCACTGCCACCGCCGAGACGCTCACCGAGGCCTGGAATCTGGCCCTCGAACGGGACGGGGCGCTGGCGGCGGCACAGTCCGACAGCCAGGCGGCCCAGGCCGCCGAGCGTGCCGCGCGCGGCGCGCGGCTGCCGGCGGTGGATGTCACGGCGGGCTATACGCGCCTCGATGCCTCGCCGAGCCTGCAGATCGCCACCCCGGGATTCGAATTCCGCTCGCCGCCGATCTTCCGCAACGACGAGTTCGTATCGGGGAGCGTACAGCTGCGACTGCCGCTCTACGCCGGCGGCCAGATCTCCGCCGGCATCGAGGCCGCGCGCCATAATCGGCTCGGCGCCTCTGCGCAGGAGGAGACGGCTTCGGCGCTTCTCAAGCTCGACGTCGCGGAGGCCTATGTAGGGATTCTGCGTGCACGGCGCACCTCGCAGGCGGCCGCCTCGAGCGTCGAGAGTCTCGAAGCGCACGTGGCAGACGTGCAGCACATGGTGGACCGCGACCTGGTTCCGAGGAGCGACGCACTGGCTGCGCGCGTTGCGCTTGCGAATGCCGCACAGGACAGGGTGCGTGCGGCCAACGCGGTGGAGATTGCCCAGGCGGTATACAACCGACGCCTGGGCGAGCCGCTCGGGCGATCGCCCGAGCTCGATGCACAGCTGCCGGGGGATGCCGTGCTCGCGGCCACCTCCATTGACGCTCTGATCCGGCGTGCTCTCGAGTCTCGCGGCGAGCTTCGGGCGCAGGCGGAACGGATCGACGCGCTCGCCGCGCAGGCGCGCGCTGAGTCCGGCAAGGCGGTTCCGCAGCTCGCATTGGTCGGCGGCTACACGCACCTCGACAATCAGATCCTCGATCGCCAGGATTTCTCCAGCATCGGTGTCGGCTTCACCTGGAATCTTTTCGATGGCGGCCAGGCGCGTAACCGCGCCGCTGCACTGCGCAGCGCGAGCCGGGCGGCGCAGAGCCGCCTCGATGATCTGCGCTCGCAGATCGAGCTTCAGGTGCGGCAGGCATGGCTCGGGGTGCAGGAGTCTCGAGCCCGCAAGCGCGCCTCGGGCGAAGCGGTCGCGCAGGCAGAGGAAAATCTGCGCAGCTCACGCGAGCTCTATGGCGCGGGCCTTGCGACCAACACCCAGGTGCTCGATGCGGTCACCTTGCACGTCAACTCGATCAATAACCGCGACAACGCAGCGCTGGATGAGTCCCTGGCGCTGTTGCGGCTCGAGTACGCGGTCGGACTGCTGTGACCGGCTGCGACCTCCGGAGACGAGCGCCACCTTGACCTGACCCGCAACCACTCTGCGGACATGACGCCCGACGGTGTAGTCTCGGCATTTTCGCCGGAGAAACCCTGTGCGCACCGTAACAGGCTCGTCCCTCGTCCACTGGCGTCGAGGATTGTTGCTGGCACTCGCGCTGCAGCTGCCGCCGCCGGGAGTGCTCGCCGCCCCGGAGGATTCAACCGGTCCCCGGGTGGATGCCAACGGCGTTGCGCATTTTCCCGCGGTCGAGGTGCCCGCCTCGAGGTTCATGAGCCCCGAGGCGCGAGCGAGATTCATTCAGCTCTTCTCGCATCACGATCAGCCTGCCGAAAAGCCTTTCGCACCGCCGGACTTCCGCGCGATGCGCGAGGAAGACGAGCGCAAGAATGCCCCGTACGTTGCGCGCGGTAAGCTGCTTTACCCGGTCAACATCGAGGAGAAGGTGCTGGGTGGCGTACGTGTCCAGGTCATCACCCCGAAGGCCGGCGTTGCGCCTGAGAATCTCGATCGGGTGCTCATCAACCTGCACGGCGGCGGCTTCATCTGGGGGGAGGGGAATGGTGCCCGCACGGAGTCGATTCCGATTGCGGGTCTCGGACGCATCCAGGTCGTGACGGTCGCTTACCGGATGGCACCGGAATTCAGCTTTCCCGCAGCCAGCGAGGATGTCGCGTCCGTGTATCGGGAGCTGCTCAAGGAGTACCGCGCGCGGAGCATCGGCATCTACGGATGCTCGGCCGGCGGCATCCTCACGGCGGAGTCGGTCGCGTGGTTCGAGAAGGAGAAGCTGCCGATTCCCGGCGCCATCGGTACCTTTTGCGGATCGATCGCTGCACTCGGCGGTGACTCGAGCCACGTGACGCCGCTCCTGGTCGGTGAGTTTCCCTCACCCGATGAGGACAGCGGCTCACTGAGAGGCCCCTACTTCAAGGGCGCCTCATCCACCGACCCGCTGGTCCTTCCGATCAGATCGCAGGAAGTGCTCAGCCACTTTCCACCGACGCTGCTCATCGCCGGCTCACGTGACTTCACCGTGAGCTCGCTCTTCAAGGCTCAGTCCGCGCTCACAGATGCCGGCGTCGATGCCGAGCTGCACGTCTGGGACGGGATGTGGCACGCGTTCTTCTTCGATCCGGATCTGCCCGAATCGAAGGAGGTGTATCGCGTCGTGGTCGATTTCTTCAACCGCCACCTCGGCCACGCCCCGGCGCACCGAGGTTGAGAGCAACGCGCGGCGGTCAGCTTCCCGCCGCGCCGTCAGGCTCTCCCATCCGTGCCGCCACATCCCGGTAGGGACCCTTCACGAGATCGAGATCGGCGCGCGCCTGCTGGGAATTCGCCTGCTCCACGTCGTTGCGCAACCTGTGGTAGCTGCGGCTGACCGATTCGAAGTCGGCGCGCAGCTCGCTGTCGCTCGCCCGGCCCGATGCGACCGCTTGGCTGAAGTCATAGGAACGTTGCTCCAGCTCGTGCGCGTCGGCCGTGAAAGCCGGGCGCACCTCGGCGTCGGCGCGCGAGGCGAGCAGGCGTGCGTTCTCGTGCAAAGCCCTGGCCGAGTCGGACAACTCCGCCTGGGCAGGGCTGCGGGTAGTGGTGGCGGGGGTGGTGGTGGTGCAGGCCGCGAGCGTCAGCAGCGACGCTACGGCTGACGATGTCAGAATCCTTGGAAGGTCCATGGCTTTCTCCTGAGAGCGCCCCTTTCCCCATGGACCGCGGCTCGCGCGGCGGGGTTCCCGCTCTCAGTGGGCCTCGATGCGCCGCCGGGCCTTGAGCAGCACGTCGACCGCCTCGGGCCGGTCATCCCAGTAGTCGAGCCGCACTCTGCCGTCGGGCAGCTGGCTGAGCGTTGCGGGAGCGGCGCTGAAGGTGCAATACCATCCGCGGGGCAGTACCACCGCGTTGCGCGGCCGGCCGAGGCTGCGATCGAAGACCAGCTCCTGACCCTCGAGCCGGTAACTCACGGGTGCGGTGTAGGTCTCCGCGATGCGCAGCCGCAGCGTTTCGCCCGACTTGAGCGGCGCAAAGGGAATCACCACCACCTGCGCCGTCGGCGCAACCTCCTCTCCGACGTTGATGCCTGAAGCCGCGAGCTGCACGCCAGTCATCTCGCGCACCTTGAGCTGCTCTCCCGTATCGAGAATGGTCGCCGAGGGCTGACTGGCGATGCTGCCGGCACGCACCACGTTGGCGTAGCCGTTGATGCCGGCGCGCGTCTCGGTGTAGTCGTGATAGAGGCTGAAGGCGTGGGTCTCGGGTTGCTGCAGGAAGTAAACGATATCGCGGTCCTGGTGGGCCCGCTCCGCGAGGCGCTCCGCTTCGGTCGCGCCCTCGAACGGCGACTCCCAGCTGCGCTTCTCGCTTGCCGCCTGCGGCAGCGCCGCCGGCCCGACTTGCGCGTCCTTCACCGCACGCACGACGAGCGGAGCCACGCCCGCTCCGGCATGCATGAAGCTCACGGCGATGCGCCCATCCGACTCGGTGCGGATCTGCGCCGGCACGGATACATCGGTGACCTCGTACCCGGCCGGGAGCACCACCTTATTCCGTCGGACTCCGAGCGGTCGGTCGAATACCAGCGTCTTGCCGTCCTGGTAGTAGCTCTTCGGGTCCTTGTAGGTCTTGACGATCACCAGCCGCGCCTGCCCGTGCTCGGGCACCGGGCGCGACAGGGTGACCCGGATGTACTCGGTCGCCGGGTCGGCGTCGGGCATGAGCGGATCGTTGCGTGCCTGCGTCCCGCTGACCACCTCGAAGTGCAGCGGCGTCCCCAGGTGCGCATCGCGGACGCTCTCGTCGCTGGCGATGCTGCCCTTGCGGATCGGGTTATAGAAGTACTTCGCGCCGGCGGTGGTCGCCGTCACCTCGTAGGTGATCTTGAAACTCGCTGTCTCGGGCGCCAGCAGCTCATAGCGGGTGTACTCGTCGGCCTCCGTCTGAGTGACCGCCGTCGGAAAGTAGAGTCCGTCGCCGCTCGCAGGCGCAGACGCCGCGAGTGCCGCAGTCGAGGCGAGGAGCGCCAAAGCGCCGGCCAGGTACTTCAAGTCCCGGCCGCTCATGGCTCGCGCCCCTTGCGGCACGGATAACGAGTGATGAGCACCTCCCCGATGAAACCCGAGGCATCGCGCGAGTCGGTCGCAGCCTCCGGTGCCGCCAGCCGCTGCTTCACCGTTGCCTCCAGTTCCTCCGCGGAGATTCCCGAGGGCACGCAGGGACGTCCCGCGCGGGCGGCCCCGCCCCCCATGCGAAGCCCCACGGAGATTCCCTGGGTCACGCCCAATATGTAGATGCGGCAGGCATTGCGGCTCACGTGATCGGTGCCGCTGCAGAGCTGCGCGAGATCGGAGACCGTCATCGCGGGCGCCTCGCTCGAGGCTCCTGTCAGAAGCACGGCGACGGTTGCGACCGTCAGGGCTGCGGCAAGTGGTTTCACGGGATGCTCCGATGGCCAGCGGCGCGGCGTAGGGTACCAAAACCGGCCCGCCGCCCGCGGCAGGACCGGCTTGCCCGGAATCTGTGACCGGGTACCGCATCCCAGCGGTCATCCGCCGCCACGCCCGCGCGTTCCCCATCGAATGAGACGCCGCTCGTGCCGCCGCCTATGGGTTCCTCTGGTCCTGCTGACAGGCTGCGCGACCGCAGCGGCGGCGCGTGCCGATGTACTGTCGGTCGTTCAGATGCTGCGCGCCGGCGGCTGCGGCGGCCTCGTGCCGATCGCCCGTCCGCTCAATCACGCCAGCGTGCTCGATCGTGCGGCCGAGCAATGGGCGAATGGGACGTCGTTGGCGATGGCCGCCGAGCACAGCGGCTACAGGGTCCAGTCGGTGGCAGGAGTGCGCTTGAGCGGCGCTGACGAAGCCGTGATTCAGACGTTGCGGCGCTCCGAGTGTCACGCCGTCGCGGGCCGCGATCTGCGCGATGTCGGTGTGTACCGCCGGGGCTCCGACAATTGGCTGGTGCTGGCTTCGAGCGTTGCGCCGCCCGCTGAGTCCTCGGGCACGGCGGTGAGCCCGGCCTCGCAAAGTCTCTCGAGCCGGGCACTCGCGCTCGTCAACGCAGCGCGCGCCCGTGGTGCCACGTGCGGATCGCATGAATTCGGACCCGCGCCTCCCCTCAGCCTGTCCGGGACGCTAGCGAGCGTCGCGCTCGGACATGCCGCTGACATGGCGCGGCACGGTTATTTCGACCACGTTGACTTGAGCGGTCAGTCGCCCGCCGATCGGGTGCGCGCCGTCGGCTACCGGGAGAAGCTGGTTGGCGAGAACATCGCCTACGGTCCGATCACGGTCGAGGAGGTGGTGCAAGGCTGGCTGCACAGCCCCGACCACTGCGAGAACATCATGGATCCGCGCTTCGCGCAGATGGGTGTTGGCATGGCCACCGGCCAGGCCGCGCGGCGCGGCCTGTTCTGGGTGCAGGTGCTCGCCGAGCCCCGCTCGTAGGCGCTGCGCTCATTCCCGGGTAGGAAAATTCCTTGCCCGGGTAGGGCCGCAATTTGCGGCCCGTATTCAGCCGCAGTTCAGTCCTGCTCCACAAGAGTGATGGCTGCAACCGGGACGTGACCGGTTAAGATGCAGATTGCAAGGAGGCAGTATGAAGCACACTTTAGTCGTCACTCTTGCGCTGGCAGCGGCGGCGCTCCTCGGCACCCACCCGTCGATGGCGCAGGACGAGCGAGCCGATCTCGGCTGCAGTCTCAGCTTCTCGATGCACGGCTGGTCGGCTATTTATTCTCGCGCCGAAGGTAAAGGAAGGGTCACCTGCAGCGATGGCAGCACCATGCCGGTGTTGATCACGGCGCGGGGAGGCGGGCTCACGGCCGGCCGCACCGAGGTGGATCACGGAGCCGGCAGGTTTACGCACGTGCATACGATCGATGA
>DATGJR010000198.1:0-10734 GCA_035295065.1 Steroidobacteraceae bacterium | reverse complement strand
GTGGATCGGCGCGCATGCCCGAATCTTCGGCGCGGTCAGGATCGGCGACCGGGCGACCATCGCCCCCGGGGCGCAGGTGACCCGAAACGTGCCGGGCCAGTCCCTCGTGGTGGGCGCTCCAGGCCGCGTGGTCCTGCGCTTCGACAACACTCAGATCATGCCGCGTCCGCAAGCCTGAGGGGCCCCTTCAGGCGCGCTGCCTGGCTCTCTCGGCCGTGGCCGGGAGCAGCTCGAGCCGCTCGAGCACCTCGCGCATCGAGGCGAAGCGGAAATCCACGAGCAGCCGGCGCAGGCGCGCTTCACAGCGGTGCAGATTCGTGTAGTGACGCAGGCGCGACAGCCAGCCGACGCGCACCCGTGGCTGGCCGGGATCGACCTCCCAGGGATGCAGATAGAAAGTGAAGGGGTGCCCGCGCCGCGCGTTGATCTGACGGAGTCCGGCCCGGCTCACCCCGTACGGAAGCAGTCGAAAGTAGCCGCCCCCAGAGACCGGGACCTGCATGCCGAGCCATGAAGCCGCCGACATCGGAAACTCCACCAGGGTGCGGCCGGACGGCGCGGTCACGATGCCGGGGCAGGCTTGGGCGCCCGGAATGCCATAGCGGTCGTGCCGGATCGGGAAGATCGAGGAGTCGTACGCGAAGCCGAGATCGATCAGCACATCGAGCGCCCAGAGCGAGCGGCGGGTGATCGAGAAGCTCGCCGCGCGATATCCGAGCACCGGTGCGCTCAGCAGGTCTTCGAGCAGGCCTTTGGCGCGCGTCGACTCCGCGCGGAACTCCGCGGGCGTCTGCGTATAGATCAGCTGATGCGAGAACCCGTGACAGGCAATCTCGTGCCCCGCGGCGGCGATGCGCTTCACCAGGGCGGGGTGCCGCTCGGCGATCCAGCCCAGCACGAAGAATGTGCCGCGGATTCCCTTCTCCGAAAGCAGGTCGAGCAGCACCTGCGTGTTGCGCTCTACCCGCGATTCGCGCTGCGCCCAGGTGTCACGTCCGACGGCACCCGCCAGGGCCGCCACCTGGAAGTAGTCCTCCACGTCGACGCTGAAGGCGTTGACGATCGCCGTCATCGGACCAACCCGCCAAATCCGCGCCGGCCTCGCCTCACGATGCAACCGCCGCAACGGGTGCGCGCGCCTTGGCGATCAGCGCCAGCCAGTTGCGGTAGATCTGCACCGCACCCGCGCCCCAGCGATCGCCCATGTAGGCGTCCGCATCGAGCGAGGGAAAGAGCGCGAGCGTCTCCTCGGTGCGCCGCGCACGCGCCTGTTCCTCGAAGGCCTCGAGTCGCTCGATGGTCGCGGCGGTGAAGTAGTCATGCGGAGGCGTCGGATAATGGGGCTGCTGCCCGCGAATATAGCGGCCGACGTCGCGCCGGTATTCCTTGAGCAGCGTCGTCGGCTCGTACTCCGGGTGACCCTGAAGGAACACCAGGAGACTCTGCGTTTCCTTCACGAACATGTCGGCACCGGTTTGAGGGCCGTAGCTGAGGAGCGAATAGCCGGCGGAGCGCAGCTCGGACGCCGGCAGCTCGTTCCAGCGTGAGTGCGGAATGGCGAGCGGGGAGGCGACGTCGGCCATGAGCGCATGCCCTGCATGGACCGTGTGCTCGAACACCCCGAAGCGCTTCTCCGCAAGCCGCCTGCGCAGCACGCCGTCCAGATGCTGCACCGCACCATGCGCGGCCAGGCAGGACCAGACGCTCGATGCCGTGTGAGCTTGCGCCCACCTCAACAGCGCGACGAAGCGGCCCCAGTAGGGCTCGTCCACGAGATTCGCCGCCTTGGGCTCCAGGCCCGTCACGATGAGAGCGTCGACGGATCGCGCCAGAAGATCGTCGACATGCCAGTGGTCTCGCGCGATCCGCGCGGCCACTTCAGGCGCGCGCGGCACCTCCGGGAGGTAGGCGATCCGCAGCTGGACCGTGTGCAGTCCACTGGCCGCACGCAACAGCCGGGAGAACTGGGCCTCGGTCGCCTCCAGAGCCGCATCGGGCATATTGTTGATCAATCCGATGACGAGGCGGCGCCCGCTATCGGCGGGGGATCGAGCCGTCAAGATGCCAGGTGGCTCAATATGTAGCGCCATCGGACTTCACGTAAATTGTGAAATGGATCATGCAGCGTAAATCGCGCATGTCATCATGTTGTTGCTAGGGTATCTTTCGAGTCAAAACATAAACGAGATCAGAGTCACCCTAATGGAAGCACCATCGATCGTCGAGGAGCCTGTGAGCTCCCCGAGTCCCATCGCGTCCGACCTCAAGGCGCGTGCCGCCACGGTGGCGGCGGTAGCCGCCAAGCACGCGGGCGACGTGGACCGGGGGTCCCGTTTCCCGTCCGAGGCCTTTGCCGCCGTGCGGGCGCAGCGGCTGCTCGGCATCCGGGTGCCAAGAGCCCTTGGGGGTGAGGGTGCGTCCCTCGGCAATGCCGCCAACGTCTGTTACGAGCTGGCCCGAGCCTGCTCGTCCACCGGCATGATCTATGCGATGCACCAGATCAAGGTCGCCTGCCTGACGCGCCATTACGGCTCGAGTCGGGCGGTCGCAGGGATCCTGCGGCGCCTGTGTGCCGAGCAGCTGCTGCTCGCCTCCTCCACGACCGAAGGAAAGGCCGGCGGCAATGTGCGCTCGAGCGAAGCCCCCGTCGAGCACAAGGATGGGCGCATCAGTCTCAATCGCGCCGCGACCGTGATCTCCTACGGCTCGCAGGCCGACGGGGTCGTGACGACCGCGCGCCGCTCCGCCGATGCCGCCGCGACGGACCAGGTGCTGGTCGCCTTCCTCAAGAGCGACTACACGCTGACCCGCCTGCAGGGATGGAACACGCTAGGCATGCGCGGCACATGCAGCGAAGGCTATACCCTGCAGGGTACGGGCACGCCCGACCAGGTGCTGCCGGAGCCCTATGAGACGATCCACGCGCACACCATGGTCCCTACCGCGCATCTGCTGTGGGGCTCGGTGTGGACCGGGATCGCCGCCAGCGCCACCGAACGCGCGCAAGGCTTCATCCGTCAGGCCGTGCGCCAGTCCGGCGGACAAACCCCGCCCGGGGCCGCCCAGTTCGCCCAGGTGCTGGCGAAGCTGCGCACGCTACGCGGAATGCTGGCGACCGCGCTGCGCACCTATGAAGCGGCGATGGACGATCCCAAGGAGCTCGGCTCGCTCGCGTTCCAGAACATGATCACGCTCACCAAGGTCGAGGCCTCCGAGCTCGCCGTGTCGGTGGTGCTCGCCGCCATGCGCGTCTGCGGTCTGACCGGCTACCGCTGCGATAGCGAGTTCAGCGTCGAGCGGCAGTTGCGCGACGTGCTCTCCTCCCCGATCATGATCAACAACGACCGCATTCTCGCGAATCTCGCGACGCCGTCCGTACTGACCCCGATTCCCGCCTCGATACAGGATTGAGCTGGAATGGAGACCCACTTTCCATGAGCGTTCCCGAACCCGTAATGAGCCTTCCCTCCGATCCTCTCGAGCCGATCGGTGCCGCACTGTTCCGGCCCCTCGGGGTCGATGGCGTCTATGCCCGCACGGCGCTGTACGAGGACATCGTGGAGCGGCTCGCCGCCTTCATCACGCGCCAGCGCGACCCGCGAGCCGAGGTGCTGCGCTTCCCCCCGGTCATGAGCCGATCGCAGCTCGAGAAGTCCGGCTATCTCAAGAGCTTCCCAAACCTGCTCGGCTGCGTCTGCGCACTGCACGGCTCGGAGCGGGAGATTCGCGCGGCAGCCGATTCCCACGAGACCGGCGGCGACTGGACGAAGTCCGTCAGCGCCTCGGACCTGGTGCTCTCACCCGCGGCCTGCTATCCGGTGTATCCGCTCGCCGCGGCGCGCGGGCCACTGCCTGCGGCGGGCCTGATCTTCGATGTGGCGGCCGACTGCTTCCGCCACGAGCCTTCGCGCGCACTCAACCGCCTGCAATCGTTCCGCATGCGTGAATACGTGCGCATCGGCGCGCCGCAGGACATCACGGTGTTCCGCGACCAGTGGATGGAGCGCGCCTCGAAGCTCGCGGACGAGCTCGCGCTCCCCACGACGCTCGATGTGGCGAACGACCCGTTCTTCGGACGCGTCGGCCAGGTCATGGCGGTGAGCCAGCGCCAGCAGTCGCTCAAGTTCGAGCTGCTGATTCCTTATTATCCGGGCGCAACTCCCACTGCCTGCATGAGCTTCAACTGCCACCGCGAGCACTTCGGCGAGGTCTGGGGCATCCGCGACGACTCCGGTGCGCCGGCACATACCGGCTGCGTCGCCTTCGGAATGGACCGACTGGCGGTGGCGCTCTTCTGCATCCACGGGCTCGACGTCGCCAGGTGGCCGGCCACCGTGCGACGCTCGCTGAGGTTCTGATCGCCGAGGCCGGCTGTGCCGCTTGACCCGCGCGCGCGGCGCTTCCTCGACCGGCTCGCGGCGAGCAATCCGCAGAACGCCCTTGCGCTGACCGCCGAGGCGCGGCGTGCTGCACTCGCCGAGCTGCTGCAGGGCCTGTCGGGGACGGCGCCGGCGGTTTTGCGAGTCGAGGAGCGCTCGATACCGGGCCCCGCAGCCCCGCTGCCGCTGCGAATCTATACGCCCGCGGGTGCGGCCGGGGATGTCCTTCCGGGTCTGGTCTATTTCCACGGCGGCGGTTTCGTCGCCGGCAGCCTCGACACGCACGACACCATCGCGCGCTCGCTGGCCAACAGCTGCGGCGCACGTCTGCTCTCCGTGGGTTATCGCCTCGGTCCCGAGCACCGCTTCCCGGCGGCGATCGAGGACGGCTGCGCGGCCGCGCGCTGGGTTGCCGCCCATGCGCGCGAGCTCGGCCTCGACCCTACGCGGCTCGTGCTGTGCGGAGACTCTGCGGGCGGCACACTCGCCGCCGTCGTCTGTCAGGTCACCACGGCAGAACGCTCGGCCCACTGGGCGCTGCAGCTGCTCCTTTGTCCCATACTGGACTTCTGCGCCTCCACACCGTCGCGATCCGAGCTCGCCACCGGCTACTTCCTCGATCAGGCGACGCTCGATCACGATCTGCGGTATTACCTTGCCCCGGGGGTCGACCCGCGCGATCCGCGCGTCTCGCCGCTGCGTACGCGGGAGCTGCATGATCTGCCGCCGAGCTGTGTTCATACCGCCGAATTCGACCCGCTGCGCGATGAAGGGCTCGAGTACGCGCGGCGACTCGAAGCTGCCGGCGTGCGGACGCTTTACCGCTGCCACTCAGGTATGATTCACCTGTTCTATGGCATGGGCGCTCTCATTCCGTACGCTGCGACGGCTTACCGGCTCATCGGCGCGGATGTGCGGGGGATGCTCGGCTGAAGCGCGTACCGGAGGCCGTGCATGAGTCAACGCGACGAGGTCGCGCGGGTGATGCGGGATCTTTACGCCGCGCGCGTCGGTGCCAATCTTGACGCCCTCTGCGCACTGTTCGCGCAGAACGCGCGCTTCCGCATCGCAGGCACGAGCGACGGGAAACCGATCGCGATCTCCGCCAGGGGACGGGACCAGATCCGGCCGTGGCTCGGACTGCTGGTCAAGACCTTCAGGGTCAGCAATCACGAGATCCTCTCGATGACCATCGAGGGAGCGCAGGCGGCAGCTCACTGGCAGGCTCAGATTCATTCCAAGGTCACCGGAGTTATCGTGCCGACCGAGTTCGTGGACCTGGTGAGCGTAGAGGATGGCCTCATCTCCTCCTACATCGAGTTCTTCGTTCCCATCTGAATCCCGCGCGCCGGGGCGACTCTTCCGGCCCACGACTCCGGCGGACGCCGCAGCCATTGCGGCGCTCCTGGGCGAGGCCGGGCTGCACCCGATCACGCGTCCCGAGGTAGAGCAGTGGAAGTACTGGCAGGCCGGACGCGGATGGCCCGGGGCACGCTCGTTCACGCTGGCTGAAGGGGGCGCACTCATCGCCCACGCCGCCATCGTGCCCGGCGTGCTCGCCTGGGGAAGCGAGCGTGCCCGCATCGTCCAAGTGGTCGACTGGGCGGCGCGATCGGGCAGCGCCGGCGCCGGCGTCACAATCATGAAACGCATCGGGCAACTCGCCGATGGCATGCTCGCGATCGGCGGCACCGGGCACACGCGGCAGATTCTGCCGCATCTCGGCTTCCGGCCGGCGGGCGAGGTGACCGCCTGTGTGCGAACACTCCGGCCACTGCGCATCATCGGCGCCCGCCAGGGCGGTTGGCGCGTGCTGCCACGCGTTGCACGCAGTGTGCTGTGGACCCTGTCTGCCCCCTCGAGCGGGTCCGGTGACTTCACGGTGCGGCGTCTCTCCACCGACACACTCTCGCAGGTTCTCGCAGCACTCCCAGCTCCGTCCGCCGATCTCGCGGTATTCGAGCGCAGCGAGGACACCCTGCGCCATGCGCTCGAGTGTCCGCTGGTGCCGATGGAGCTGCACGCCCTCGAGAGAACGGGTCGGGTGCAGGGGTATTTTCTGCTCGCGATCGCCGGGCGCCAGGCGCGACTCGCGGACTGCTGGATGGTCACACCCGACCGCGCCGACTGGCGCGCGCTCATCCAGCATGCCGTGCAGCGTGCCGGCGAGCATCGCGGAGTTGCCGAGCTCGTCGCCTGGGGTAGCGGTGCGCTGCTCACCGACCTGCTCGAGTGTGGTTTCCACGCGCGCGGCACCCAACCCGTGCTGCTGATGATGCGTACGGGGCGGGAGGCGCCCGCGGCCACGCTACGCGTGCAGATGCTCGATACGGATGCGGCTTATCTCGATCCGCGCGGCCAGTCCCTGTCAGCCTGAATGAGTGCGCCCCCGCCCGGCGCCGTCGGCCTGCCCCTCTCGAGGCTTCACCTGCCGCTGCTCGATGGCATTCGCGGTATCGCGATTCTGCTGGTCATTCCGCGCAACGCCGGGCTACTGCTCGATCTTCCGGGGCATTGGCATGGGGCGCCCTTCCTCGCCCGCGAGCTCATGCAATTCGGCTGGGCCGGCGTGCAGCTGTTCTTCGCGCTCTCCGGCTTTCTGATCAGCGGCGCACTGCTCGACACGCGCGCGGCGCCGAACTACTACGCCTCCTTCTACGAGCGGCGCGCGCTGCGGATCCTGCCGCTCTACTTCGGGGTACTGGCGGTCACCTTTCTGGTGCTCGCGCCGCTTCGGGCCCTCCCTCAGGAGCTGCTGGCCGCGCGCGCGCATCAGCTGTGGCTGTGGGTGTTCCTGTCCAACTGGACGGACCCGCTAGGCCTGGGCGTGCCCGGCTTCACTCACTTCTGGTCGCTCGCCGTCGAGTGGCAGTTTTACCTGCTCTGGCCGCTGATCGTGCGCCGACTCGATGCGCGGCGGCTGCTGAGCGTGGCGCTCGCCATCGCCCTTGCCAGCTTCGCCGTGCGCATCGCCATGCGCGCGGCGGGCTGCCCCGCCGAGTGGGTGTACGAGTTCACTTTTTGCAGGATGGATGCGCTCGCGCTGGGCGGCGCCGCAGCCGCGCTGCTGCGCATGCCCGGCTGGGAGATGCGGCTGCGCCGCTACTCGGCGCGTCTGCCATGGTTCATCATCGCCGTGATGCTCGCCGGCGCGCCGCTCACGCGCGGCTACCCCGACTCGGGCCTCCTGACTCAGACCGCCGGCATGAGCCTGCTGGCCATCACGTTCGCGGCGCTCGTGCTCTATGGCGCACTCGCCGGTGCGGACGCTTCAGGCTGGGCCGGGCGCTTTCTGGCGTTGCCGCCGCTGCGCTCGGTCGGCAAGTACAGCTATGCCATGTACGTCTTCCATTACCCGCTGCACCGCTTCGTGGGCCTGCCGCTCATCGCCCGGCTCGCGCCGCACCCCGGGGTGCTGGTCGCTCTCGCGTACGTCGCCTGCGTGACGCTCGTGTGCTACGGGCTCGCGCTGGCCTCGTGGACGGTGCTCGAGTCGCGCTGCCTGAGGCTGCGCCGCTATGCGGGTGCCGGCAGACTCAGTGAAGCGGCGGTGTCGTGACCACCGGCCGGTCATACAGGCGCAGCGGCAGGTTTGCATCGTAGATGCGCTGCAGCCGCGCGGCGCCCGGCTCGTAGCTCAGCACCAGCCACGCACGGTTCTCGGTAAAGCGGGCGTTGAGCACGTTGCCGGTACCCTTGATGTGCATCGCGGTCAGCGCGAGGTGCAGCGAAGAGGTCAGCTGGCGGCTCAGCCCCACCGACCCGCTCAGCCAGTGTTCGTTCTGCTGCAGGTCGGGAAAAGTCTGCTCGTAGTATCCGGCGCGCAGATTGAATGCCAGACGCGAGGCGAGCTGGTAGTCGACCGCGAGGTTGCCGCCCGAGGCATGTCGCTCGGAGGTCACATCGGCCGGGAATTTCTCCCGATCCACGGTGAACTCGAGCGCCAGCTGCAACCGACCCTGGCTGCGCTTGAGCTCGCCATAGCCGTAGGACTGCTCGAAGGGTAGCGCGACCGCCTGCACGGTCTGGTCGCCGCCCGCGCTGAAAGCGTCGCGCGAATCCGTGACGAACGCTTCCGCGGCATTGGTGTAGCGGTGCACATAGCCGGCTTCGAAGAGGAGCGTCTGAGTCAGATGGCGCTGCAGGACCGCGAGCACGTGGGGAGTGCGCTGCCGCGGGCTGCTTCCCTGGTCGAGCTGGTCCTCTCCGCCCTCGAGCACGATGTAGGTGCGCGCCCCGGCGATGCGATACTGGCCGTAGACCGTCTCGATCTGCGCTGTTCCGAGGGAGTTCAGCTCGTAGTCGATCCGGCGGTACTCGTATGCCAGCGCGATCTGCGAGCCGGATGCCCCGAAATCGTGTGCCAGGTCGCCGCGGCCCTGATAATTGTGGTCGTTGAGCGCCGCGTTGCCGTAGTGGTCGTCGGCGTAGCGGCCCGACAGGTCGAGATGATTCTCGCTGCTGAGCGGAATGCGCAGATCAGGCCCCGTGGAAGCCACATTCACCGTCTGGCGGTCGTTGGCGATCAGCGCGTCGAACGGCTGGGTGGAAATCTGGCCGAGACTGTCGCTTACGGTCCAGCTGAACAGCTCGCCGGTGGGTCGCCATATCAGACTGAGGTTGCCGTTCGGTATGGTCTGGTCCGGCAGGTGACCCTCGAGGTAGACGCGCTGCAGCTCGGTCACCTGGCCGTCGACGTAGAGCGTCGGGGAGTTGTGAACCACGTGCAGCCCGATCAGCCCGTCGAGCGCGGTCGCCGCAACGGGCGCGTTGGTCGCGCGTCCCGCGTTGTCGGACCAGGTCGCCGTGGCGCTGGCGAGGAATGCGAAGTCCTGTTCCTGCTGCGCGCTGGCGACTCCCCCGGCCGCCACGGCGATCAACGGCAGCAGTGCGGCTGCCCACGAGATGGTGCGCATGCATCCCCCCTGAAACGAAACGGACATCAACTTCCGGATTGCGTCTCGCTCACCGGTCGTATTCAACGTAGGACGTATAGGTCTTCTTTTCCGACGGCAGCAGCGGTGACCAGTCATTCAGGATCACGCCCACCGGCAGGGTCTTGCGGATGCGGTCGAGCGCTTCGCGCGCGCCGTCCTGCAGCGTGTTACCGGCGCGCACCACCAGCAGGACCTGTCCGGCCACGTCGAGAATCACCGGGGTGTCACTCGAGACGAGAATCGGCGGCGTATCCACGATGACGATGTGATCGGCGAGGGTGGCGCGGATCGAGTCGAACAACGGGCCTACGCGTGCCGGCGCGAACAGCTCGTGTGCGGCAGCGGTGTGGGCACCGGTGGGGAGCACGTGCAGACGCGGCAGAAAGGTCGCATACGCGTATTCAAGAAAATTCCCGCCCGGATGCTCCAGCAACTCCGCGAGCCCCGGCCGGTCGCCGAGGTTGCACGCCAGGCTGATGGTGCGTTTCACCGTGTCGGCATCGACCAGCAGTACGTCGTGCACGCCCTGCGCGGCGATGCTCAGCGCGAGATTGAGCGCGGTGTAGGACTTACCCTCACCGGGCCCGGCACTGGTGACCGCAACGACCGGACCGACGAGACTTCCGGTCGTGCCGTTCTTCTCCGCGGTCGCCGCCAGTACTTCGCGACGGATGCTGCGGTACTCGTCCTTGAGACGGCGCGCCGAGCGCTCGGGCGGATAGAGCCCCGCGGCCTCGAGGCGCTCGAAACTGAAATCGGCGACCGCCGGCCGCGCCGGCCAGCGTACGGGCGTGGGCATCTGGGTGCGCACTCGTCCGGCTGGCGGAGAGTCCTCGGGCCCGGGTTCGGGCGCTCTCGCCGGACGCTTTTCCGGCTCCCCGCCGCGGGCACCCTTGAGACGCTGGAGGGCGGATTCGACGATGCTCATGGAGCAGACCTGCGGTTCATTGCGCGCCGGTCATCAGCATGCTGAGAAGGGATGCGGATGCAATCAGCACCACCAGCGCCGCCAGTGCCGATAGGTAAGCGAGTGAATGCCACCGACGCCGAGCAGTCTGACGGGAGGTCTCGGCGCGGCTCACGACGCCGATCACCGGCAGCCCGAGTGTGGAGCCGACCGCGGCACGGGAGAAGAAAACCGGCTGGGTCTGCGCGCGCAGCACCGCAAATCCCGCTCCGGCCGCCAGTGCTACCAGCAGCACACCCACCAGCAGCAACGGTTTGTTGGGCTTAACGGGTCGCAGCGCGACCAGCGGGGGCTCGAGCACCTTGAAGCGCTGCTCGGCGCTGCGGTCGGCTTCGCTGGAGATGCGTGCCGACTCCAGCCGCTGCAGCAACGCCTCGTACTCGGCCTTGGTCACGCCGTAGTCACGGTTGAGGCGGGCCAGCTCAGCTTCGATCTCCGGCCCCGTGGTCAC
>DATGJR010000197.1:0-31582 GCA_035295065.1 Steroidobacteraceae bacterium | reverse complement strand
AATTATACCCTCGACCGCTCGCAGGGCTATCTCACCGATCCCTACCGCATCCTCTCGGTGCTCGATGCACTCGGCAACCTCACCGGCTATCGGTACGAGAATCGCCCGGACACCCGCACGCGCCAGAGCCTCTACTGGGTGAACAAGCTCGCGCTCGGGCCGACGGTGCTCGACCTGTCCTACCGGCGCGGCACCGACAGCTGGGGCATCCACTCCGACACGGTGGATGCACACCTGCGGGTCGATCTCGGGCGGGGCATGTACCTCGAGCCGCACGCCCGCTGGTATCGACAGGGCGCGGCGGACTTCTACGATCTGTACCTGAGCGCTGCGGGGGCGGCGCCCGCCTTCATGTCGGCGGATCCGCGCCTCGCGGGCTTCGATGCGAGCACGCTCGGCCTCAAGTTCGCCGTCAGCTGGGGCAGGAGCGGTGAGCTCAACGTGCGATACGAGCAGTACCAGCAACGGCCGAGCGCTCAGTCGAGCCCCCTGCCGGCGCTTGCCGGCCTCGACCTGAACCCGAATCTCAAGGCCAACATCGTGCAGCTCGGTTGGCACATGGAGTTCTAGTCGTGCGCCCGCAGCCGGGTGCGCCGCCCGCTGCCGCTGCGCCGCACGCTCCGGCGTTCGCCGTCGCCGCGCGCGAGGCCGGCATTGTCGCAGTGTGCTTCCAGGCGATGGCGAGCCCGTGCGAGGTGCTGCTCGAGACGGGCGACCTGCAGCAGGCACACGAGCTCGGACGGGCGGCGGCGCGCGAGGCATGGCGGATCGAGAGCAAGTTCAGCCGCTATCTCCCCGAGAGCATAGTCAGCCTCATCAACAACAGTCACGGGCGTCCGATCGTCCTGGACGCGGAGACCGCGGCACTCATCGAGTATGCCGCCCGATGCCATGCGCTCTCGGAGGGGCGTTTCGACATCACCTCCGGAGTGTTGCGGCACTGTTGGAAGTTTGACGGGTCCGATCGCATTCCGGAGCCGGCCGCGGTCGAGGCTCTCCTGCCGCGGATCGGATTCGACAAGCTCGCCTGGCAGCCGCCGCAGCTGACCGTGCCGGCCGGTATGGAGGTCGATTTCGGCGGTTTCGGCAAAGAGTACGCCGTCGATCGGGTGCTGGCACTCGTGGCGGCTCGCTTTGAGGGAGCGACACTGGTCAACTTCGGCGGAGATCTGGCTGCCAGTCGCGCGCCGGCGGCTGCCCCCTGGCAGGTCGGCGTGGAGCGGCCGGGGAGCGAGCGGGAGGCACGGCTCCTGCTCGAGCTCAGCCGCGGTGGGCTCGCGACGAGTGGCGATACGCACCGCTTCCTGCTGCGCGCCGGGGTGCGCTACAGCCATATTCTCGATGTGCGCACCGGCTGGCCCGTGACCGGGGTGCCGTCCTCGGTGACGGTCGCCGCGGCGAGCTGCATCGAGGCGGGGATGCTGGCGACCTTCGCCATGCTGCGGGGAAGGGCCGCCGAGGCTTTCCTCGAGGAGCAGGGTGTCCGCTACTGGTGTTTGCGCTAGGGTGTGCGGGGAGGGCCCCGCAAGTGGTCGACGCCTGTTACTCCGATGCGCGCCTGGCAGCGCTCTACGATCGGCTCTACCCGCGCCCGCCGAGCTTCGACTTCTATCTGCCGATGATGATGGCGGCAGGAGCCGTGCTCGATGCGGGCTGCGGCACCGGCGCGCTGCTGCACGAGGCGCGTCGCGCCGGACATTCCGGCCGGCTCTGCGGCCTCGATCCGGCGGCCGGTATGCTCATGCAGGCGCGCGCGCGTACCGACATCGAGTGGATCTGTGGCGATCTGCTCTCGGTGGGCTGGGTGCGCGAGTTCGATCTGGTGGTGATGACCGGACACGCGTTCCAGGTGCTCCTCACGGATGCAGAGATCCGCGCCGCCCTGATGGCAGTTCGCACCGCACTGCGGGACAGGGGCCTCTTCGCCTTCGATAGCCGTAATCCCGCTGCACGCGCCTGGGAGCACTGGATTCCCCAGAACGCCGTGGAGGTTCTGGACGAGGAGGGTGAGAAGGTGCGGCTGGCACTCGAGGTCGAGACGCCCTTCGACGGGCGTACGGTGACCTTCACCGAAACATTCACGGCGCGCAGCTGGGAGCGGCCGCGCGTCAGCCGCAGCACGCTGCGGTTCCTCGAGCGGCCGGCGCTCGCCACGCTGCTCGAGGAGGCCGGTTTCGCGATCGAGGTCGAGTTCGGCGATTTCGGGCATCAGCCGCCGACGGCGACGAGCCCGGAGATCATCACGATCGCGCGCGCGCGCTGAGGTGATGATCGAGAGACCAGCCTCCGCCGCCGACGATCAGCAGATAGATGCAGCCGAGCAGCATGCACAAGTCCGCCCGCGCCTCGTGCAACGCGCTCCACAGCCCGTAGCGGCCGAGGTGGGGGAGGGTGAAGCCGAGGAACGGATGTCCAAGGAGAATGGGGATCTTCGTGGACAGGATGGCCACGACCATGACGATGATGAGGGGAATCGCGGCGAGGCGCGTCAAAAGCCCAAGAATAAGGAGTGCGCCGCACACCGTCTCCACCACTCCGACGAACGGCCCGAGGACCTCGGGCCATGGAATGCCGATCGTGGCGAAGCGCCCTGCGCCCAGCAGCTGCGGAAAGATCAGCTTCTGCAGGCCTTCGGGGAAGAACACCACGAGTCCCACCAGCAGCCGTACGAGAATCACCGCCGGCTGATCGGGGGTACGGAGGATGCGGTCGAGCAGGCGGCGCAAGGCGCTCTTCAGGACTCGAGCGGCGATCCGACCGTGAGGTGCAGTGTCCCGGCGAGCGCTGCACCGGCTGCCACTTTGGCTCCAGACTCGACCCGCAGGGTGCGCAGCTCGAGCCGCCCGCCCTGGACCGCGACCTCGATGGCATTCTCACCGATCGCGCACACCTCGCCGGGCTTGCCGGACACGGCGCCGAAGGTGCGCGTGTGGTGCCGGACGACCTCGTAGATGCGCAGCTTCTGTCCCCGTACCGAGGTCCACGCGCCCGGGGATGGATTGCATCCGCGAATGAGGTTGTAGATCTGATCGACGGGTGCCTGCCAGTTGATGCGTGATTCGGGATCGCGACACCAGCCTTCGTAGGTGGCGAATTCCTCGCGCTGGGCGATCTGCTGGTGGCGGCCGGCGACGACCAGGTCCGCGGCCTCGATCAGGGCTTCGACGCCGAGCGGAAACAGCCGGTCGAAGTAGACGCTCCCGAGCGTATCGTCAGGTCCGATCGGGGTCGTCTTCTGCAGGATGATCGGGCCTTCATCGAGCCCGTCCGAGGGACGGAAGATGGTGAGCCCGGTCTCGGTCTCGCCCATGATGATCGGCCAGTTGATCGAGCTCGGGCCACGGTGGCGAGGCAGGAGCGAGGGGTGATACTGAATGGTGCCGTGTTTGGGTGCGTTGACGAAGGCCTGGGACGCGAGCTGTATCACGAAGGCCATCACGCCGAGGTCGACGTCGAGCTTCTTCATGGCGTCCCGTGCCTGCTCGTCCTTGAGCGAAGGCAACTGCAGCACCTGAACGCCGCGCTCCTCGGCTGCGGCACGCAGCGGATCCGCCTTGGCGCCGCTCTTCTGCGGCGCGCAGAACACGGCCGCGACGGTCGTGCCGCGGTCGAGAAAAGCCTCGAGCACACTCTTGCCGAAAGCCTGTTGTCCGATGATTGCAATTCTCAAGGGGGCACCCTCAGTCGGTTGGATAGGTCTCGTTCATGCGCCGCACGGTGATTACAGTACCCGAGATCTCGATTTCGCTCACGCAGCAGGGGTCCTGCCCGACCCGCCAGTAGGCGGAAAGAGGCCGATCGAGCGCCTGCAGCAGCAACACACGATTGCAGGCATTGTGCCCGACCAACACGACGGTGTCCTGCGGATGGCGCTCGCACGTCAGCCGCAGCACGTCGGCCATGCGCGCAGCCACCTCCTGCAGCGACTCGCCCTGCGGAAAGCGTACCAGCGCGGGCCCGCTCATCCATCGCTCGAAGAGCGCCGGCCACTGCGCGCGCACCTCATCGTGAGTGCGCCATTCCCAGTCGCCGAAGTGCACGTCGTTGAGCTCCTCGAGGCCCGTGCAAGCGACCCCGCAGGCGGAGCCGATCTCCCCGGCGGTCTGCAGGCAGCGCCGCAGGGGGCTCGAGTACAGGGCCGCCGGTCGCCACTGCTGCGCGATGTGCTGCGCCGTGACTCGTGCCTGCCGCAGCCCGAGCGCGGACAGATCGACGTCGCGGCGGCCGCGGAAGCGCTCCGGAGCAATTCCTTCGACGTGTCCGTGGCGCACCAGTACGATTCGTGTCATGTGAGCATTATCTGAGCGGACGGGACTTTTTTGGAAGAATCGGGGCAGTCAAGATCCCTGCTCAAGCTGCCGCTCAGTATTTGGGCGCTCGGCCTGGTGAGCCTCTTCATGGACGTCTCCTCGGAGATGATCCACGGGCTCCTGCCGGTGTTTCTCGTCTCGGCGCTCGGAGCGAGCGTTGCGACCGTAGGCCTCATCGAGGGGATCGGCGAGGCGACCGCCTCGATCTCGAAGCTGTTCTCGGGCTGGATCAGCGACCGGCTCGGCAGCCGCAAGACGCTCACCGTCATCGGCTATGGGGTTGCGGCACTGTCGAAGCCGCTGTTTGCCATCGCGCGCAGCTCTTCCTGGGTGCTCGCCGCACGTTTCTCGGATCGCATCGGCAAGGGCATCCGCGGTGCGCCACGCGATGCGCTGCTGAGCGAGCTCACTCCAGCGGGACTCAGGGGAGCGGCCTTTGGCCTGCGGCAATCGCTGGACACGGTCGGAGCCTTCGCCGGACCCCTGATCGCGATCGCGCTGATGGCGCAGTTTCACGGCGACTTCCGTCGCGTCTTCTGGTGCGCGCTCATCCCGGCGCTGCTTTCGGTTGCGGTGCTGGTGTTCGCGGTACGCGAGCCCGCCGCGAGCTCGCCCGCCGGGGGGCGGGAGCCGATCCGCTGGGCGGAAACCTGCCGCATGGGCGGCCAGCGCTACTGGGTCGTCGTCGCGGTCGCGGCGGTGCTGACACTCGCGCGTTTCAGCGAGGCATTCCTGATTCTGCGCGCGCAGCACGCCGGGCTGAGCATCGGCCTGGCGCCGCTGGTGCTCGTGACGATGAACGTCGTCTACGCGGGCTCGGCCTATCCGGCGGGCGTGCTGTCCGACAAGCTCGACCGCAAGGGACTGCTGGCGGGGGGCTTTCTGGTGCTGATTGCCGCCGACCTGGTGCTGGCATTTGCGCCCGGACTGACTCTGGTCATGCTGGGCGTGGGCCTCTGGGGTCTGCACATGGGGATGACTCAGGGACTGCTGTCTGCACTGGTTGCAGACACCGCGCCGCCCGCATTGCGTGGCTCGGCGTTCGGAGTGTTCAACTTCGTGAGCGGCATGGCGTTGTTACTCGCGAGCGTGCTCGCAGGATTCCTGTGGCAGCTCGTGGGCCCCTACGCGACTTTCCTCTGCGGTGCGGTACTCACCGCGCTGGGTCTGATCGCAGCGGTGGCGTTGCTGCGGCCCGCAGCTCCGCAGTGACCACGATGACCATCACTCGCCTGGGTGCGCTCCCGGCTCGAACATCGGCCGCACTTCGGATTCGCCCTCGAATTCAGGCCAGTGCCTGCGATGCAGCTCCATGAATTCGGTGGCGATGCGGATCGCCTGCGCCTTCGATTCAGCCTTGAGGATCGCCCAGCCGCCGACGACCTCTTTGCTCTCCGTGAATGGGCCGTCGATCACCGTGATCCTGCCCCCGGCAAGACGCACGCGCGATCCCTCGCGGCTCGGCAAGAGACCGCCCGTATCGAGGAGGGTGCCGTCCTTGAACGATCTCTCGACGAACTTGCCCATCGCTTCCATCAGCGCGGCCGGCGGGCCGGATTCCCGATACGACTCGGAATGGCGGATGAACGTCAGGTATTTCATGGCGGCTCCTTTCTTACGCTCTGATCAGACGACGAATCAGGCGCGGTCATTTCGACATATCCATGCCTGGAGGATCCGGGCGGCGCAACCCACTGATTTTGGCCCCGCGGCCGCATTTTTGTGAACCAGGTCACAGGGCCGCCCGGGTGAGTGCCTAATCTGGCGGTTCAATGAATGCAAGGACGCTTCAGGCGCTTGCTATGCCAGCCCCGTCGATCCGCAAGCGGGTGCTTACGGTCGTCATTCTGACGGCGGCCTACTTCCTCGCCGCCAAGCTCGGGCTGAGATTCGCCTATATCCACCCGAGTGCGACCGTGGTCTGGCCGCCATCGGGCCTCGCCGTCGCGGCCTTTCTGCTGCTCGGGCTCGAGCTGTGGCCGGCGATCCTGATCGGTGCCTTCCTCGCGAACCTGACCACCTACGGATCGCTCGCGACGTCACTGTGCATCGCCGGCGGCAACACGCTCGAGGCGCTGCTCGGCGCTGCGCTCGTGATGCGCTTCGCCGGAGGGCGCGACTTTCTCCTGCGTCCGCGCGGCATCGTCAAGTTTGCGCTGCTGGCAGCGCTCCTCAGCACTACGGTCAGCGCGACGGTCGGTGTGACCAGCCTCGCGCTCTCCGGCTACGCGCGCTGGCCCGACTACGGACACATCTGGCTCACCTGGTGGCTCGGCGACCTGGCAGGCGACCTGCTGGTGGCACCCCTGCTGATCGCCTGGAGCACCCCGCCGCGGGTGCGCTGGGACACCCGCGTGATCCTCGAGGCGCTGGCGCTGTTCGCCGCGTTGGCGCTCGTGACACTCGTCGTGTTCGACGGGCTGATCCCGGCAACCCGGGCGGAGCGCCTGCCGCTGCAGTTCCTGTGCTCGCCGCTGCTGTTCTGGGCGGCGTTCCGCCTCGGGCGGCGCGGCGTCGCCGCCTGTCTCGTGGCGATGGCCTTCATCGCCATGCTTGGGACGCTACACGGACTGGGTCCGTTTGCCCGGCGGGGACCGAACGAATCGCTGCTGCTGCTACAGGCGTTCCTCGCCGTGGAAGCCGTGATGATGCTCTCGGTCGCCGCGATGATCGGCGAGCTGCGCCGCGCCGAGGATCACGCCCGCCAGCTGGCGGTGAAGGACGAGCTGACCGGGCTCGTCAACTATCGCGCCTTCATGGCGAGCCTCGACAGCGAGATCCGCCGCGCGCAACGCATGGGCCGGGAGTTCGCGGTGCTGTTGCTGGATATGGACGGACTCAAGCAGGTCAACGACCGCCTCGGACATCTCGCCGGCAACCGCGCGCTGTTTCGCATCGGCGAGTGCCTGCGATACTCGTGCCGCGTGACCGACACGCCGGCGCGTTTCGGGGGCGACGAATTCGGCATCATCCTGCCGGAGACCGCCGCGAGCGGCGTACGTCTGCTCACCGAGCGCATCCGCGAGCACCTGGCAAGAGATGCCGAGCAGCCCGCGATCTGCGTCAGCGTCGGCGTCGCCGTTTATCCGCGCGACGGCACGACCCCGGAGAAGCTGCTGGCCGCCGCTGACCAGGAGCTGTATCGCGGTAAGTCCGCGCGCGCCTCGGCATCCTAGTGCGCGGGCGGCGAGGTATGGCTAGGCGTGATGAGCGTTCCAATGCTCGGCGATCGCCGCGCGGCTGCACAGCCACACACCCTCGTGACCCTGCATGTGCTCGAGCAGGCGGGCGAGCGCGCCGATTCGCCCGGGCCGGCCGATGATCCGCCCGTGCAGGCTCACGGTCATCATGCGCGGCCGGCCCTCCAGGCCCGAACGATAGAGCCAGTCGAAGGCGTCGCGGCAGTAGGCGAAGAACTCCTCGCCGGTGCTGAAATCGCCGCCGCGCTGCAGGCGGCTGTCATTGTTGTCGAAGCTATGGGGGATGACGAGGTGCCGCTTGCCGGCGACCTGCACCCAGTAGGGCAGGTCGTCGTTGTAGGCATCACTGTCATAAAGGAAGCCGCCGGTCTCGACGAGCAGACGCCGGGTGTTGGGACTCGGACGACCGGTGTACCACCCGACGGGCGCGCGGCCGACCAGGCGCGTGATGACTTCGACATTGCGCCTTATCTGTGCGCGCTCGATGTCCTGCGCAACGAACTGATAGTCGATCCAGCGCTGTCCATGGCAGGCGACCTCGAGGCCGCTCGCGGCGAGCTCCGCGGCGGCCTGCGGATTACGCTCGAGCGCCATGCCCACCGCGTAAACGGTGGCGGGTGCGCCTGCGCTCTTCAGGACCCGCAGGATCTCCCAGAACCCGACGCGGCTGCCATATTCGAAGAGGGACTCGACGTTCATGTTGCGCACGCCCGGCAACGCATCCGCCCCGACATCGGTGAGGACCGATTCGGAGTGACTGTCACCGTGAAGCACGCACGCTTCGCCTCCCTCCTCGTAGTTCAACACCAGCGAGACGGCGATGCGCGCATCTCCCGGCCAGCGAGGATGTGGCGGGCGGGACGCGTAGCCGACGAGATCGCGCGGGTAAGGCTCGCGTGCGGTCATGGACTTTCCTGCGGCGGGCTCGCGGCCCGATCGGCGGCAATCCATTCCATGTATGAGTGCAGCGCCTCGCGCATGGGCCGCGGCTTCCAGCCGGTGTCGCCGAATATGCGCGAAGTGTCGTAAGCACCCCACATGCCGTCCCTGAGCGTCGGGTCGGCCAGTATGTCGGCCTGATCGGCTGGCACGATCTCGGCGTGAAAGCCCGGGGCCTTTTCCGCAGCCCACTTCACCATGTCCCCGAGCGTGACGGCGGCGCCGTAAGCCACGTTGTAGGTGCTGTAGCCGAGCCGTGGCGCGCGCAGCAGCGAGACCACGGCTCGCGCCAGGTCCTCGGAGTGGATGTAGTCGCCCACCGCATCGAGGGTGTTGACCCGCACGCGCTTGATTCCTTCCACCGCCATATGGGCGATGCGGTTTGGCGGGTGGCGCATGTTGCGGCTGCGGGTGACCCGGTCCATCGTTCCGTACACCGAGGAGGGGCGAACCGATGCGACCGGGATTCCGAAGAGGTCACCGTAGCGTTCGGTGATGAGCTCGGAGGCGAGCTTGGAGATGCCGTAGAGGCGGCGCGGCATCACATAGCCGTCTTCGGGAAGCGGCTCGCCGGGACGATCCGGGCCGTGATGCTTGTAGACGGCGCCCGAGCTCACGTAGATGAAACGCCTGAAGTTCGGCAGCGTGCGCGCCCACTCGAGCACTTCCACCGTCCCCATCACGTTGACGTCGATGATGCGCGCCGGGCTTTCCGCCTCGGGCTCCCGCTTCGCCTCGGAGGCGCTGCCGCGCGATATGGGCGTGATGGTTGCGCCATGGACGATGTGGGTGATGCCGTGGCCGACGAGCGCGCCACGCCAGGTCTCGGGGCGAGTGACGTCGGCGGTGACCACCGACATGCGCGACAGGACCGGCGCGAAGTAACGCTGGGCCATGGCATCGAGCGGAGAGGAGTCGAGCACCACCAGGCGTGCGTTGGGATCGGAGTCCAGCCAGTGACGGCCCAGTACACTCATGACAAACCCGGTCGCACCGGTTACCAGCAAAGTCATCGCATCACTCCCGTGCAAGTTCCATCAGAGAGGAAACTCCAGCAGCAGGGCCAGCAGGGCCTGCGTGCCGACCGCGAAGTCATCGAGCGCCATGCCTTCGTCCGGATTGTGGCTGCCCCGCTCGTTCCTGACAAAGATCATGGCGCTCGGAACGCCGACCTGGCAGAAAATCGCGGCGTCGTGGCCCGCGCCGCTCGCCATCTCGAAGGGCACCGCGAGAAGTCCCATCAGCGCCGAGCGCAGCCGGCGGTCCATCACCGCCGCGGGCGAGTCGCTGGTTGCGCCAAGATCGATGTGCACGCGGTAGTCGGCGCCGATGCGCGCGGCGGCCGCCCGGGCTTCGCCCGCCACCGCCTCCATGGTCGCCGCGGAGAGACTGCGCAGATCGAGCACGAAGCGGGTCTCGCCCGCGATCTTGCTCGGACCATGCATCGCAGGGTCGGTGTAGAGCTCGCCCGCGGTGAGCACCAGATCCGCGCCCGTCTCCAGCTGGGCGAGCCACACGCCCTCCATGTGATGAAGAAAAGCGACTGTCGCCGCGACCGCATCGCGCCGATAGGGCCGCTCGACCGCGCCCGAATGCCCGTACTCGCCCGTGCAGCGCGCATTGCGAAAGCGCTTGCAGCCGCGGATGCCGCTCACGACGGCCGCGGGCAATCCGCGGCCGACCAGCGTCGGCCCCTGCTCGATGTGCAACTCGAGGTAGGCGCGGATCTGCGCCGGATCGAGCAAGGCACGACGTTCCCTGATCGGCTGCGGATCGAAGCCCTGTTGCCGCAGGCTTGCTTCGAGGCTTCGGCCATTGTCGGACCTCGCGATCGCGAGGCTTGCGGGGTCGAGGAGCCCGAAGGCGCCGGCGCTGCCGATATAGGCGACGTCGAACCAGGCGGACTCCTCCCCGCGAATCCCCATGACCGTGAGATCGCACCGGGGTACCTGTCCGGCGCGGTGCATGGCAGACAACACGCTCAGGCCGGCCACGACCCCCGCGGCGCCGTCGAAATTTCCTCCCTGTGGAACGCTGTCGAGGTGCGAGCCGATGATGATGCGCGGTGCATCGCGCTCACGCCCGGGGAGCGTCATGGAGAGGTTGCCGATGGCATCGACCGCCACTTCGAGCCCCAGCGAGGTCGCGGCCGAGCGCACGATGTCGTGCGCCGCCTGCTCGCCGGCGCCGTAACTGTCGCGCACGATGCCGCGGCCGCGCCGTGTGGCGCGACCGAGCGCATCGAAGAGCGAAGCGGCCAGCTCGAGGTCGGGTTGGGGCATAATTGCGCGGATGTCGAGTCTACTCGCGGGCAAAGTTGCCGTCGTCACCGGAGCGAGCTCGGGTATCGGCCGCGCGATCGCCATGAGCTTCGCGGCGGAGGGGGCGGCGGTAGTCATCGCCGACATCACCGAAAGCCCCGTCGAGGGGGGCGAGCCGACCAGCGCGCTCATCGCCCGCGCCGGCGGGCGCGCGGTGTTTCACAAGACCGACGTCGGGCGATGGGGCGAGATCGATGGGCTGATTGGCGCCACGGTCGAGCGGCACGGGCGGCTCGATGTCATGGTGAACAATGCCATGACCTACTCGGGGACGGCGTTGCTCGAGACTGCCCTCGAGCAATGGGAGGAGGTCATGCGCGTGAATCTCACGGGCATGTTCTACGGCTGCAAGCGTGCCGTGCAGCAGATGATCGGGCAGGAGCCGCGGGAGGAGGTGCGGGGACGCCTCATCAACCTCGGCTCCCAGCAGGGCATCGTCACCTCGCCCGGCGACCTGCCCTACGGAGTGACCAAGGCCGGCGCGATCTACATCACGCGGCAGATCGCGGTCGACTACGCCCGACATCTCATCGTCTGTAACTGCATTTCTCCCGGCAAGATCGTGACCGGCGCGGGCGGACTCGCACAGGACCCGGCGCGGCTCGAGTATCAGCGCCAGCGCACCCCGTGGCCGCGCTTCGGGAGGCCGCAGGACGTCGCCAACGCCGCAGTGTTTCTCGCCAGTGACCGTGCCAGCTTCATCACCGGCTCGAATCTCGTGATCGACGGAGGATGGCTGGCCGGGTAGTCGACGCTCGCCGGTGTCAGTGGTTGGCGATCGCGTAAACCTTGCCTTTGTAGGGCGACTTGTCGAGCTGATCGAGCGCCATCACGTACACGGTCTTCTCGTCCGGGCTCAGCGCCAGGTTCGGCACTCCGGGGGAGGGCAACTTGAGCGTGCGCACGAGCTTGCCCGCCGCATCGACCACGAAGATGGTGCCGGCGAGCGGTGCGTGGACGTCGCGCGGATTCTGGCCGATGTAGAGCAGCCCCTTCGAGTCCATCTTCACGCCGTCTGGGAAGATGTGCGTCACGTGGTGGGTGAGGTCGTCGAGATTGAGAAACACGCGCCGCTCCGAGAGCGCGCCGGCGGCGCCGATCTTGAACTGGATGAGCCGGTTGTCCTCCGTTTCGATCGCGTAGAGGATGCCGCCGTCGTTCGAGACGACGATTCCATTGGCGCTGTGGACGTCGGCCGCCTCCTGGGTGATGCCCCCGTCGGGGGCCAGATAAAAGATCTTGCCGTCGATCACCGGACCCGGTGCGGTGCCCGAGCAGGTGAAGTAGATACCGCCGTGTCGGTCGGGCGCGAAGTCGTTGGGACCGACGAAAGGATGCCCTTCCTTGTCATGCGTATAGGCGGGCAGGTCGGTGCCGTCGGCCGCCACGTGGCCGATTGAGCCGCTGTCGTAGCAGGTGACGAGAAATTCCCCGCGCGGGGTGGGGATGACGGCCGAGGGGCCGCAGCCGGGCTTGGACCAGAAGATGGCGTTCCTGGTGCCGTCCCAGGTGGTGACCGAATTGCGGTCGTACTCGACGTAGTAGAGCTTGCCCTGATACCAGATCGGCCCTTCGGCAAAGTGCGCATCGTCGTTGAGCACTTTCACCTCGGCGCCGGTCGCGCTCGATGCGGCCCCGGTGAGTGTCAGGAGTGCCAGGAGAAAGCTCTTCACAGGATGCTCCTTCGTTCAGCTCGCCCGATGGCTCACGCGCCGCAGGTCCGCATCCACCGTGCGCGCGGCGAGGACGAAATGCCAGGTGGCCCACAATCCGCTCGGCGCCAGCACCAGCAGAGCCCAGCGGAGCGAGGCCGCGGCACCGGTGCCCTGCGCATGGGCGTACCAGTCGCTCAGGATGCCAACGCCCTGCACCGCGACGATCAGATTGAAGACATTGCCGACGAGTACCGACCAGGCCGTGAACGTCGAGCGCATGTGGCTCGGGGCGAGATTCAGCACCAGCGCCATGCACGGCCCGATGAAAAAATAGATGGCCGGGAGGAAAGACCACAGCATGATGCGGGCGAGCTCGAGCGAGCGCGTCCAGAAGGCGACGATCGAAAACAGCGTGGCGACGCCGGTCACCCACCCGAGAACTGCGAGCACGCGGCGCGAATCGCGCATGAACGCCGCCCTGTTCATGAGCCACACCGCGGCGAGGCTCGCGAGGATGCCACCGATCAGGTGAATGCGACCGGTGAGGGCGCCGGCTTCCCCGACGTTGAGCCCGTGGCTGCGCATCAGGAAGGTCGGCGTGAACCAGGCGAGTCCCCACCCCCACAGCGAGCACACCCCGCTCGCCATGATGACGTGGAAGGCGGCGCGCTGACGCCACAGGAACGCCAGGGCTTCAGTGAACGAAGCCTGCGCATCCTCCGGGCTGACGTCGAGCCGCCCGCGCCTGGGTTCGCGGATGGTGAGGAAGACCAGGAGCCCGAGCAGCACGCCCGGAACACCGAGCGCGAGGAACGCGGCACGCCAGCCATAGGACTGCGCCACGGCACCGGCGACGTCGGCAGCGAGCCAGGCGCCGACCGGGGCACCGAGCGCGAACACGCTCAGCGCCATGAGACGGCGCTCGGCGGGAAAGCAGTCCGAGATGATCGAAGTGGAGGGCGGTGTCGCACCGGCTTCGCCCACCCCGGCGCCGATGCGGCTCAGAAGGAACTGCAGGTAGGTGTGCGCCAGGCCGCAGCACACCGTGAAGGTCGACCACAACACCAGTGATGCGGCGACGATGTTGCGGCGGTTGGAGCGGTCGGCGAGCCAGGCGATGGGAATGCCGCAGATGACATAGAAGAGTGCGAGCGGCGGCCCGGTCAGGAACGCCGCACCGGTGTCGGTTAAATGCAGATCGAGTCGGATTGGTTCAAATACGGTAGAGACCACGTAGCGCGCGGCGATGTTGATGGCATAGACCGCGCACATCACGATGAGCACGTACCAGCGCTGAAGCAGCGCCGGGAGTTCCGATCGCACCGGCGCTATCGCACTGCTGCTCACGCTTATTGGTACTCGAGCGGGATGAATGAGGCGCGGGGTGCCCGCGCGCTTGCGGGCGAGTATGCAATGCGCTATATCCCGAAGCAACGCACGTCGGCGGCCCTTCGCCGTCGTTTCCACAAGAATCTGATCGTTGCCGCGGCCCGGGGAAGCCACGAGGCGACGGCTGTTGTTACCAGGGGGAGGCTCCGTCGATGAAGTTCAATGCGAAGTGCGCGGCCGCGGTTGCGGCCATCCTCGGAACGCGTATGGGCGCGGCGGTGGCCGCCGACCAGCCGGCCTCGACCGAGGCCGGACCGCAAACGCCGGGCATCGCCGAAGTCGTGGTCACCGCACAGCGGCGCGCCGAGAATGCCCAGGATGTGCCGATCGCGATGCAGGCGTTCACCGGCGAAACGCTCAAGGAGCTGAACGTCTCGAGCTTCGACGACCTGCTGCGCTATCTGCCCAACGTGACCGCGCCGTCCTCGGGACCAGGCCAGGATCAGGTCTTCATGCGGGGCCTCAGTGCCGGCAGCGTCGCGACTCAGTCGGGCGGCTCGATCAGCGGCTTTCCGAACGTCGCCATCTACCTCGATGAACAGTCTGGCCAGCTTCCGGGCCGCAATCTCGATGTGTATGCGGCGGATCTCGAGCGGGTCGAGGTGCTCGAAGGGCCGCAGGGGACGCTGTTCGGCGCCGGCGCGCAGGCCGGCGTCATCCGCTACATCACCAACAAGCCCAGGCTCAACACGACCGAAGCGAGCGTCTCGGCAGGCTACGGCACGACCGCCGGCGGCGATCCGAACAGCGACGTCACCGCGGTGGTCAATCTGCCCGTGATCAGCGACACGCTGGCGGTGCGTGTGGTGGTCTACGACGATCGCCACGGCGGCTACATCAATAACGTGGCCTCGACCTTCACGCGCCAGTCCACCGATCTCGGTATCCATTACGGCAACTATCCGGCGGGCTGCGTGCAGGGGACCTGTCAGGTGCCGCCCGGGAGTCCGGTGATCAACAACGCGGGGCTTCTCGGTAACGCCATCAACCCGGTAACCTGGGAGGGGCTGCGGGCCTCGGCACTGTGGAACATCAACGACGCCTGGAATGCACTCATCACGCAGAGCTTCCAGGACATGGATGCGGAAGGCGTCTTCTACCAGATGCCCCTGAGCTCCGACGGTGTGCCGCTCCCGCGCCAGTCGGTGACGCTCTTCAACCCGAACTACAACCGCGACCGGTTCGAGAACACGGCGCTGGTGATCAACGGCAAGCTCGGGGACCTGAAGCTCGTGTACGCGGGCTCCTATCTGGTACGCAACGTCGACACGCAGCAGGACTACACCAACTACGCGCGCGGCAAGTATGCGGATTACTACCAGTGCCATGGCGCCGACGGACCCTACGCGGCGATGTGCTTCTCTCCCGCGACCACCTGGACCGAGAAGGAGCGCAACACGCACCTGAGCCAGGAGCTGCGGCTCAGCACCCCGGATGACTGGCGGCTGCGCGGCATCGTCGGTGCGTTCTGGGAAGATCTGCGGATTTACGACGAGCTCAACTGGAACTACAAGACGATGCCCGCCTGCACGGCCGCCGTGACGGCGGGCTGCCTGACGGACGTCGGCCCGCCGCAGGACGGTCCACCGGGGCCGAGCATCAACAACCCCGCCGCCATCCGCGGCGACAACGTGGGCTTTTTCAACGACGTGAAGCGTGGCTACACGCAGACGGCGCTGTTCACCTCGCTGGATTTCGACCTGTTACCGAAGGTGCTCACCCTCACCGCCGGAACGCGCTATTTCCACTTCAACAACGAGGAGAAGGGCGCGGTCGTCGGCAGCTTCTTCTGCTACGACGCGGGACTGCCGCCGTGCCTCAATTACTCGACCAACATCGACAAGGAAGGACTCAGCACGACTTACAAGGGCTTCAGGAGCCGCGTGAACCTGACCTGGCACATCCGGCCGGACGTGCTGGCGTACTACACCTGGTCGCAGGGCTTCCGCCCCGGCGCCTTCAACCGCAGCACCGCCTGCTACGTGCCGGACGCCGCAGGCGTAGGCCAGTACTGCTCACCACTCGCCTACAAGTCGGACGATCTGACCAACAACGAGCTCGGCTGGAAGACCACGCTCCTCAATCATCGCCTGCAGTGGAACGCGGCTGTCTACCAGGAAGACTGGAAGAACGCGCAGGTATCGTTCTTCGACCCCGGCGTCCTCGGCAACGTCGGCTTCAATACCAACGGGCCCGATTACCGCATCCGCGGGGTCGAGACTTCCTTCATCGCGCTGCTCACGGAAGGGCTCACGGCACAGGGAGCGGTGTCCTGGGACAGCAGCGAGCAGACCAATTCGCCGTTCCTGCTGGCCAACAATCCCGCGCTGCCGGCGAGTGAGCTCGGCAAGCCGGTTCTGCTCTTCGGAAATCCGTATGGCCCGCTCGGCACGCCGAGCGCCAACGCGCCGCCGCTGCAGTTCAACTTGCGCCTGCGCTACCAGTGGAACATGAGCTCGTACAACATGTTCGCGCAGTGGGGCGTGACGCATACCGCCCACTCTTACACGCAGTTCGGCAGCAACCCCTCGCTCTCGAGCGGTGGGGCTATCAGTACCAACCAGCTGAGGTTCGAGAATCCCCCCTATACGGAGTACGACGCGTCGGTGGGCGCCTCCAGGGACGCCTGGACGTGCGAGCTCTTTGCGCAGAATCTCACCAACGTGATTCAGAGCACCTGGACCTCGACCGCGCAGTTCTCGCTGCAGCAGGAAATCACGCGGCCGCGGGTGCTCGGAGTGAGGCTGGGGTACAAGTTCTGACCGGGCACGGACGCGCACGAGGCAGGAGATGGGCGCCATGACCTGCGGCGAAGCGGTGATGAAGCTGCTCGCCGCTTACGGCGTGGACACAGTGTTCGGCATGGCCGGCACGATGACGCTCGATCTGTATCGCGGCATCGCGCTCACCGGCATCCGCCACGTGCAGTGCCGCAACGAGCAGGGCGCGAGCTTCATGGCCGACGGCTACGCGCGCGCCACCGGCAATCCGGGCGTCTGCACCCTCATCGGCGGTCCCGGTGTCACCAACGCCGCGACCGGCATTGCGCAGGCTTACTGCGATTCGCAGCCGATGCTGGTTCTCTCGGGGGCATCACCGACGCTCACGCACGGCAAGGGATGGGGCGCGATTCACGAGCTCGACGATCAGGCGGCAGTCACCGGCGGTTTCACGGCCTTCAGCGCCATGGTCCGGTATCCGGAGGAGATCCCCGAGCTCATTGCGCGCGCCTACGCCATCTTTCGCGGCAGCCGGCCCCGCCCGGTGCATCTGTCGCTCCCGCGGGACGTGCTGCCGCTGCCCGTCGATGCCGAGTGGAAGACCCGCCGCAGCCCCACGCTCCCGATGCCCGATCCCGCCGCCATCGAAGAGGCCGCGGATGCCCTGGCGCGTGCCAGGCGGCCGCTCATTTTCGTGGGAGGCGGTGCGGTCGGTACGCGCTCGGCGCTCACCGTGATCGCCGAGCGCATCGGCGCCCCGGTGCTTTCCACCAACGCCGGCAAGGGAATCCTGCCCGAGTCTCACCCGCTGTCCCTCGGCGGCTCGATTCTGCAGGAGGCGAGCCAGCGGGCGCTGGCCGAGGCTGACGTGGTGCTGCTGGTGGGCTCGGAAGTCGCTGCCGGGGACCACTTCGTGTCGAGGCTGGAGATCACGGGGGACATCGTCCGCATCGACATCGACCCAACCGAGCTCACCTCGATGTACCCGGCGGCGGTTCCCATCCAGGCGGACGCGCGTGCCGCAATGGCCGCATTGGCAGCCGCGCTCTCGCGCCGCAAGCCGGTCGCGCAGCGCCCGGAGGGTGAAAGTCGCGTGCGGGACATTCTCGCGCGCAACGTCGCAGGCATGACCCGCCTCGAGAGGCTGCACGCGCGCGTCTGGAAAGTCCTGCGCGCGGCGCTGCCCGCGGACACCATCGTAATGGGGGATGCGACACAGATTGTGTATTCCGGCACCGCTGCAATGCCGATGGAGATGGAGCGCTGCTGGCACTACTCGGGCAATTATTGCGCGCTCGGTTTCGCCCTGCCGCTCGCCATCGGCGCCAAGATCGGTGCGCCACGGCGGCCGGTGATCGCGGTGGCGGGCGATGGCGGATTGATGTTCACGGTCAACGAGCTCGCCACGGCTGCGCAGGAGCGCCTCGCGCTTCCGGTGATCGCATGGAACAACGATGCGCTCAAGGCGATCGCTGACGGAATGGACGAGCGGCAGATTCCGCGTATCGGGGTCGAGCCGCGCAGTCCCGATTTTCTGCGCCTGGCCGAGAGCCTCGGCTGCCGCGCGACCCGCGCCACAGGTCCCGAGCATCTCGGGCAAGCGGTGCGGGAAGCCCTCGTCGCGGACCGGCCTACACTGATCGAAGTTCGCGAGGACAGTTCCTGGCTCAGGACCTGAGCGAGACCGTCGTGCTTCAGTCCGGGTGCAGCGCGCGCGGGCGTCGCACCGGGTTGTAGTCGTTGATCTCATCGCGCGGCCGGTAGGGCGCCTCGAGATAGGCGCGCTCCGTGGGATCGAGGTGCAGCGCCAGCGCCTCCACCGCCACCTCGAGATGCGACATTCTGGATGCCCCCACGATCGGCACGTTGCGATTGGGGCTGCCGGCTACCCAGGCCATCGCGACGTGCGCGGGCTTCACGCCACGACGCATCGCCACCTCGCGCACCCTCCGGTCGATCTCGCGATCGATCGCGTCGCCGAAGAAGTCAAGGTACACGTCATGGGCCGTGCGGGCGGTGGGCTCGGTGCTGCGCGCCAGGAAACCGCGCGCCAGGGGACTGAAGGTCGTGACGCCGATACCCTGATCGCGACAGTAGGGAAACATCTCGCGCTCTTCCTCGCGGTAGAGCAGGCTGTACTGGCATTGCATGTTGATGAAGGGCGTCCAGCCGTTGAGCTGCGCCACATGATTCATCCGGGCGAACTGCCACGTGTACATGGTCGATGCGCCGATATGGCGCACTTTGCCGGCACGCACGGTTTCGTGCAGTGCCTCCATCGTCTCCTCGATGGGTGTGTCGACGTCGAAGGCGTGGATCACGTACAAGTCGACATAATCGGTTCCGAGGCGAGCGAGCGATCGATCGATCGAGACGCGGATGTGCTCAGCCGACAGGCCGCGGTCGCGCGGATCGTCGCTCATCGGATAGAAGACCTTGGTCGCGAGCACCAGATTCTCGCGGCGCGTCATTTTCATGAGATTGCGCGCAACCACTTCCTCATTACGGCCCAGCGAGTACCAGTCGGCCATGTCGAAGAAATTGATGCCGAGATCGAGCGCCCGGCGCAGGATCGGTACGGCATCCGCCTCATCGAGCACCCATTTCTTCCAGGCGGAGCTGCCCATCGACATGGTGCCGAGGCACAGCCGCGACACCTCCAGGTTGGTTTTGCCAAGGCGCATGTAGTCCATAGCAGGTTCCGTCCGCAGCCTACTCGTACCAGCCGGGCGATTTGATCGCGTTCCTGAAAAACGTCGTGCTATGCCCGATCCAGAGCTGCGCGTTCTTTTCCCTGAGCAAGCGCTCGATGTGCTCGCGCGAGGCAGGGGTGCCCGTGCTTTCCTCCTCCTTCGGCATGCGATGCAGCGTGCGCTCCTCGGCATAGTGATAGAGATCTCCGCAGAGCACGACGCCGCCGGTCCTGGCGAGCTTCACATAGAGCGCCTGGTGCCCCGGGGTGTGACCCGGGGTGAACTTGAGAACCACCGTGCCGTCGCCAAAGACGTCATGGTCGCCCTCGAACACCTGCCGGCGCGCGTGGGCGAGCGAGGCGTAGAGCGGCACATAGGCGGGATCGGCGCCGGCGCCGAACATGAAGTCGAGCTCCGCTTTCTGCGTGAGCCAGATGGAGCCCGAGTAGTCATTGGCGTTGCCGACGTGGTCGAAATGCGAGTGGGAGATGGCGAGGTAGGTGATATCGGCGGGCGTCACTCCTATATCCGCCAGTTGTCCGCGCAACGTGTTGAACTTGATCTGCCCGTAGCCTCCGTCGACGTTCTCCCACAATGGCCGCCCGACGAGCCGATCCGAGAGTCCGGTATCGAAGAGCAGGATTCCCTTCGGGTGGATGACGAGAAAGCACGGCACGGACATATTGGTGTCGGCCACCTCCTCGCGCGTCAGCTGGTAATCCTCGGGGCGGTTGTAGACCAGGGTGCCGCAGTCGATGACGTAGAGACGCGGCGAGGCGACCTTGGGGAGCGGCGCGAGCCCCGGCGGGCGCGCTGGCACGGCGGGAGCGTCGGCCGCAGGCGCGCTGCTCGCGGGCGCGGGCAGGGTGGCCGCAGCGGTCAGCGCCAGGGCAAGGAGCAGAACCCTGCCTGAACCATTCACGGCTTTCCCTCCGAACCGGGGACGGGTGAGTGACTATACTAATCGCATCTACGGGATGTTTTACCTCCGCTTCGCATATACGCCCCGACGCCGGACTCAGATCTTGCCGCTGGCCTTTTTGGTGCGGGCCCGGCGTGCCGCCGCCAGCCAACTTCGGCGCAGGGACTGCAGCGTTTAGACTCATGGGCAGTCCGCGTTACGCAGTGAAGGGCGGGTCAGTGGCGCCGCTGAGTGCCGGCATTCTTTTATATCGCCATGGCGCCTGCGCAATGGAGGTCTTTCTGGTGCACCCCGGAGGTCCCTTGTGGGCGCGCAAGGACGAGGGTGCCTGGTCGATACCGAAAGGACTCGTCGGCGCCAACGAAGAAGAGCTCGAGTGCGCATGGCGGGAGTTCGCGGAGGAAACGGGCTTCACGGCTCGCGGTGGCAATCCGGAACACGATCTCGGCAGCTTTCGCCTTCCGAGCGGCAAGCGCCTGCACGTGTGGGCCGTCGAGGGAAACTGCGATGCGCCGGCACTGCGCAGCAACCTCTTCGAGATGGAGTGGCCGCCGGGCTCGGGTCGGCGGGGCCGCTTCCCTGAGGTGGATCGCGGCGAATGGTTCACACGTGAGGCCGCACTGCGCAAGATCAGCGCCGGTCAGCGCCCGGTGCTTGAAAAATTCTATCTGGAGCTTGCTCCAGGCTGCGGGTAGGTGTCCGATCGCGGTCGCCAGGCGCGGGAGACTAGAATGTGGCGGAATGCAGCTGCGGGGCAAGGGCCTGCCTCGGGCGGCAGATTTTTCAAAACTGAAGGAGGAAAGTGCCATGAAGACCAAGGCTTCGCGTCTGTACGGAGCGCCGCTGGTTGCGGCGCTGCTCTCGATGCTCCTCGCGGGTGCCACCTTGGCAGCCGAGCCTTCCCCGCAGGCTCATCCGGCGCTGACGAAGGAGCAGCGCGAGAGTATGGCCGCAATTCACGAGCAGATGGCTGCCTGCCTCCGGTCAGACAAGCCGGTCGCCGACTGCCACAAGGAGGCTATGAAGAAGTGCCAGGAGACGATGGGCAAGGACGGCTGCCCGATGATGCACGAGCACATGATGCACGAGCACATGATGCAACAGTCGTCAAAGCCCGACGCGCATTAGCGACGGGGCCGGATCGCAGCCGCGCTCATTGGGAATTCTTTGCGGCTGCGATCCGCGCTTGCGCAGAACGCCCGCGGACGCGCGTGAAGGACGCGCCGAAGTAGAAGATCATCGCTGAGTAATAGACCCAGAGGATGACGACGATCAGCGAGCCCGCCGCACCATAGGCCGATACTACGGCGGCCGTTCCGAGGTACAGACCAAAAAGAGCCTTGCCCACGGTGAAGAGCACCGCGGTAGCGAGCGCCCCCTGCCAGACGTCTCCCCAGCTCAATGGCACATCGGGGACGTAACGGAGAATGAGCCCCAGCAGCACGAAGATGCCCCCGAAGGACAGCAGCGCGTCCGCCGCCACCAGCAGTGCCTGCGGCAGCGGCAGTTGACCGCTGAAGAGGTGGCCAAAGGCCGTCAGCGCCGCGCTGAAGACCAGCGAGATAAGCAGCAGAAAGCCGAAGGCCAGCACCAGGGCAAATGAGACCAGGCGCGATCTGACCAGCGCGAGGAGACCCAGTCCCTTTGGGGGCGGCGCGTCCCAGACCTTGTTGAGACCGGACTGGAGCTCTCCGAAGACGCTCGATGCTCCGAAGAGGAGCACGAAGAGGCCGATCACAGAGGCGATACTGCTGACTTTGGGAGCTCGTCCGTGCTGGATGATCATGCGGATGGTGTTCGCGCCGTCGGGACCCATGAGCTTGCGGACCTCATCGATGATGGCGTCCTGCGCAGCGCTCTGTCCGAAGGCAAACGAGGAGATGGCGATCGAGAGAATCACGAGCGGCGCGAGAGACAGCAGGCTGTACAACGACAGCGACGCGGCCAGCCGGGGCCCTTCGTGATCGAGCCAACTGCGCCCGGCCGCGACCACATCGTGCAGGAAGGCGAGCGCCGGGGCCCGCAGAGTTCTCTTCGATGATTGCGCCCGAGGCGCAGGTTCAGCTGGTCGGTGGTGGCGCACCCTCATGAGACCTCGCGCCGCGAGCGAGGTTTTTTGCGGCCCTGCGGTCCAGTCGGTGAACTCTTACAGCGCGTGCGGCCGGGGGCCGACCGACCCACCCCGGGCGGCAGTGCATGGTGGCAACCAACATCGGGATGAGATGCCCGACCAAGGAGCAAATCCATGCTTTACTGGGCCGCTGTGTTCTTCGTCATCGCGATCGTCGCCGCCATACTGGGTTTCGGCGGAATCGCAGCCAGTGCGGCGGGCATCGCCAAACTGCTGTTCATCGTCTTCCTGATCATCGCGATCATCGCGTTCCTGATGGGCCGCGGGCGAAACGTCCCTTAAACAGGGGCGGCCAGCCGATGCGGGCCGTTCTCCTCACCGACTACGGAGACGTCGACAAGCTCGAGCTCCGTACGGTCCCCGAGCCGACGGCCGGCCCGGGAGAGATCAAGGTCCGGCTCGCCGCTTCGAGCGTCAACCCGATCGACTGGAAAGTGCGACGCGGGGGATACCGGGATCTCGAGCTCCCGGCCATCCTGGGAAGAGACGCTGCCGGCGAGGTCACCGGCGTTGGAGTGGGCGTGAATGCATTCCGGGTCGGCGCCCGGGTGCTGGGACTGGTAAACCGCGCCTACGCCGAGTTCGTCGTCGACAAGGAGAACGCCTGGGCCGAGGCACCCCCGCCGATGGATCTGATCGATGCGGCCGCATTGCCACTCGTGGTCCTGACGGGGACGCAGCTGATCGAAGAGAGCGTGCGCCCGCGTCCCGGCAGCGTCGTCCTGATCACCGGCGCGGTTGGAAGCGTCGGGCGCGCAGCCGTGTTTGCGGCCCGCGCCAGGGGCGCTGAGGTCGTGGCGGGTGTCCGCCGCAGGCACAAGGACGCGGCGGCACAGTTGGATGTCGACGTGGTGGCCATCGACGACGACGCGGAAATCGAACGCTTGCCACGGCTCGATGCGATCGCGGACACGGTCGGTGGAGAGACTCTGAAGAAGCTGCTCCCCAGGGTGCGCAAGGGTGGCACCGTAGGAAGCGTGCTCGGACAGCCCGCGGGAGCGAAAGAGCGCGGACTCACCGGCCGCGCGCACATGACCCACCCTGATGGAAAGCGACTGGCGCAGCTCGCGCAGGCCGTCGCCGCTGGTGAGCTCGTGATTCCGATTGCAAGGCGGATGCCGCTCGAGCAGGTACGCGAGGCCCAGAAGATGGCCGAGACAGGCGCTGCCGGCGGGAAGGTCGTGCTGCGCATGCACTGAGCGGTGGGGCGGCCTTTGGCGACACGGCACAAGCGGCGCGGTGCGAGAACGGCGAAGACCAGCCGTCGCTGGTCTGCCGAAGTCATGAAAGAGAGCAACGCCCTCGACCTCGAGGAGGGCGTGTTCACGCAGAGCTCGCCGCGCGCCATCGCGGCATCACTCAAGCGCTCCGCGCTCGCGAGTCGCCGGCGCAAGGCCGAGCCATTCCGCTCGGCGATGTCGATGCTCAACTTTCACATCAACCGCTCCGGCCGCGGCCTCAAGCCTCAGCAGCGCCAGACCCTCGAGCGCGCCAAAGTGGAGCTGCGCCGGCTCTTTGATCGCTCCTGATGGTCAGCGGGCCGCCGCGCGGCTGCGCGCGAAGAGCTCGACCGTCTCACGATTGAATGCCGGCAGATCGTCGGGCTTGCGGCTCGTGACGAGCTCGCCGCCGGATGCGAAGTGTTCGCATGTAGGATGGCGACGACACTCCCTTTCGCGGATCACTGCTGGCAACCGTCACATTCTCCGACTTAAGCTCCCCGCCCGCGCTCGGGGGAGCGTGTTGTCGCAAACATGGAACTCGGCTTCGGTCCGGGGGCAGTCATGGAGCATCGTTGGGGAGAGCGACACGTCATCGAGCGGATGGTGTCGCTGCGGGCGGGAGGCTGGCGCGTTCTGGCGCGCCTGAGAAACATGAGCTCGAGCGGCGCTTATCTGCAGTGCGCCGTGCCGAGCGCCAACGTGGCGCGCATTCACGTCGACTTCAGGGATGGCGCCGATTCCGTACGCCTCGCGGCGCACATCGTGCGCCGCACGAGCGACGGCATTGGCGTCGAGTGGGGCGAATTCGCTCCCAGGAGTGTCATGCGGATGCTGCTCCGCGCCGAGCAGCACCCGACGGAGGTCCTCGCGCCGCCCGGTCCGGACCCGCGCGTGGCCGGGATGCCAGGAAGCGCGTAACCAATGGCCAGGAAAAAGCGGGCCCGGCCCCGCAAACGAATCGGCACGACCACGCTGGCACGCATGGACCGGCTCGGTAACTGGAGGCGGCCGCCGGTGCAGCGGGACATCGCGGACGCGGACAAGGTCGCGCGCACGGGAGCCAGGGACGAGAAGGTGCGGGATACGCCGCCGGCCGGCGCGTGGAACGACGTCGCCGAGGACTGAAGCCGCTCACTGCCAGGGCATTCGCATCGGCGATCGCGTCAGGTAGTCGAGCAGCGCGAGCGTCAACAGCATCGCAAGCCAAAGAAACCCCAGAGCCGAGACGAGCCGGGTCAGCGCGAGCGCTGCGATGCGGCCCGGGGCACGAAGACCCAGAAGCTCGGACTGAAGAGCTGCGCCAAGCGAGTTTCTGTCCGTGTACGCGCGCGCCGTAGGAGCGCCCCGACACGACGTCGCGTACGCCGCTTCCTACAGTGCAAGCCGACGCTCGCAGGCAGCCACCCTCACGAGTCTCCGCTAAGTTGACCCGAGTCTCGGCTCAGTTCACGTCAGGAGTATCAACATGAGCTTAAAGAGTTCGCTTACGGGTCTGGCGGCCATCACCGCGCTGCTGGGCGGCGTCGCCTTTGCCCAGGACGCCGATGTCGACCGTTCCCACCCCAAGGCATTCGTCAAGGATTCCGTCATCACAACCAAGGTCAAAACGAAGCTCGCCTCCGAGCACATGTCGAGCCTCGCGAGGGTTCATGTCGACACGGACGCCAACGGCATCGTCTGGCTGACCGGCACGGCCCCGACGCGCGAAGCGGCAGAGCGTGCGGTGACACTGGCGCGCTCGACCGAGGGCGTGGTCGGCGTGAAGAGCGACATAAAGGTCAAACCCGACGAATAGCAGCAGAGGCTGTGAGCCGCTCCCGCTCTGGGAGCGGCGCATCTTTTGCGGTCCTACGCGCCGCGTCGGAGCGAACGTCGCGAACGGCGCACGCCGGGCGCTTTGGGCGGCCCGGGTCTCCTGGCAGGCGCGGATACTTCTGCCGTGTCGCGCTCGCCAGGCCGCAGGGAAGCAACGCTGCGATCCCGGCGCAGGCCCTTGAAGCTCGGCTGCCGCAGCAGCCCATCGCCAGTGGTGCCGCGAAACTCGATCTCGGCAACGAGCTTGGGCGTTACCCAGATCGGCGATCTGCCACGCAGCTGCGCGCGTGTGGGCGGATTGACGAAGCGCGGCGGTCGGGACGATGTCTCGAGACGTCCCAGGAGGTCCGCGATCATTCTCTCATTCAGTCCCGTTCCGACGCGCCCGCGGTAACGCCAGGACCCGCCGCCCCCCGGTGAACCCAGCAGCAGCGAGCCCAGATGCGCCCGTGCACCCTGGCCTGCCGTGTAGCCGACGATCGCGTACTCATCCGACTGCACACACTTGCACTTGAGCCACGCGCCCGCGCGCCCACCTTCATAAGGTGAGGCCGCTGCTTTGGACACAATTCCCTCGAGCCCGGCCTCGCACGCCGCGCGCGCGGCGGCGGGGCCGTTACCTGAGGTGTAGGGGCTGAGCTGCAGAGCTCCAGCGGCCCGGGGCAGGAGGGCCTCCAGCCTGCGCTTGCGCTCCATGAGGGGAAGGCCGCGCAGATCCTCCCCATCGAGAAACAGGAGATCGAACACCATGACCCGCAGCTGCGCGGCGCGATGTGGATTGCCGAGCCGCCGCTGCAGGAGACCGAAATCGCTCAGGCCTTTCGCATCGAGCGCCACGAGCTCGCCATCGAGAATGCAGCTCTCACACGGGAGAAGGCGCGCGGCGCTCACCGCATCGCCAAGCCTCTCGGTCCAGTCCTGGCCGCCGCGCGAGCTGACGCGAATGCCGCGCCGGTCGCGCCAGATGAGAACACGGTAGCCGTCGAACTTGACCTCGTGCAGCCAGCCGGGTCCTGCAGGCGCTGCCTCCACGAGCCGCGCGAGCTGCAGCTCTACGTGGGCTGGCAAAGCACTCTTGCGCGCGAGCGCTGCTGACATGGCCAAAGTTTCGTCGCGCCTGCACGGCGCGCGCTGTCGGCGCAGGCTGATCCTGAACTATCATGCCCACGCATGCCCGACATGGACATTATCCTCGAGCCCGAGCTGCTGCGGCGAATCGATGCCTATTGGCGCGCCGCCAACTATCTCTCGGTCGGACAGATCTATCTTTACCGCAATCCATTGCTGCGCGAGCCCCTGGCGGCCGAGCACATCAAGCCGCGGCTGCTCGGACACTGGGGCACCACCCCGGGTCAGAATTTCATCTACGTGCACCTCAATCGGATCATCTGCCGCTACGACCTGGACATGATCTACATCGCCGGCCCCGGACACGGGGGGCCCGCGGTGGTCGGCAATACTTATCTCGAAGGCACCTACACCGAGATGTATCCGGAGGTCACGCAGGACGTGGCGGGACTGGAGAAGCTGTTCAGGCAGTTCTCCTTCCCCGGGGGAATCCCGAGTCACGTCGCCCCCGAGACGCCAGGCTCCATCCACGAGGGGGGTGAGCTCGGCTACTCGCTGGCTCATGCTTACGGCGCCGTGTTCGACAATCCCGATCTCATCGCGGCGTGTGTCATCGGAGACGGCGAGGCGGAGACCGGTCCGCTCGCGGGCAGCTGGAACGCCAACAAATTCGTCAGTCCCGCGACCGACGGCGCCGTGCTGCCGATTCTGCATCTCAACGGCTACAAGATCGCCAATCCGACCGTGCCGGCGCGCATCGACAGGGCGGATCTCCTGCAGTATCTGCGCGGCACGGGCCACGAGGTGCATGTGGTCGAGGGCGATGAGCCGCAACGCATGCATCGCCTGATGGCAGCGACTCTTGATCGGGTGGTCGGCGAGATCCGCGCCATTCAGTCCGCGGCGCGCGCCCAGCGCCCGATGCGCAGCCCGCGCTGGCCGATGATCGTGCTCGCGACGCCCAAGGGCTGGACCGGCCCGAAGGTGGTCGACGGCTTGCAGATCGAAGGCACGTGGCGCGCGCACCAGGTGCCGCTCGCGGAGGTGCGGGAGAATGCTCAGCACCTGAAGCTGCTCGAGGCGTGGATGCATGGCTATCGGCCCGAGGAGCTGTTCGACCGCGAAGGCCGTCTCGTTGCCGAGCTGGCCGCGCTCGCCCCGCAGGGAACGCGCCGTATGGGTGCCAACCCGCACGCCAACGGGGGCCTCCTGATGCGCGAGCTGCGCATGCCGGATTTCCGTGACTACGCCGTGCGTGTCAGCGCGCCCGGCAGCGCGCGCGCCGAGGACACGCGGGTGCTGGGCTCGTTCCTCCGGGACGTGATCCGGATGAACCAGAAGCCGAGGAACTTCCGGCTGTTCGGGCCCGATGAGATCAATTCCAACCGCCTGAATGCGGTGTTCGAGGTGACCGACCGGCAATGGCTGGCGGCGCGGATCGAGGGCGACGACCACCTCGCTGCGCAGGGGAGCGTCGTCGAGGTGTTGAGCGAGCACCTGTGCCAGGGTTGGCTCGAGGGCTACCTCCTGACCGGGCGACACGGCCTGTTCAGCTCCTACGAGGCCTTCATCCACATCGTGGATTCGATGTTCAATCAGCACGCCAAGTGGCTGAAGGTGACGCGCCAGATCCCCTGGCGTCGCCCGCTGAGCTCGCTCAACTACCTCCTGAGCTCGCACGTGTGGCAGCAGGATCACAACGGCTTTACGCACCAGGATCCGGGGTTCATCGATCACGTTGCGAACAAGAAGGCGGACGTCGTGCGCATCTACCTGCCGCCGGATGCGAACTGCCTGCTGTCGGTGGCCGATCACTGCCTGCGCAGCCGCCATTACGTCAACGTGATCATTGCCAGCAAGCAGCCCGCCGCACAGTGGCTGGACATGGACGCGGCCATCAAGCACTGCGCGCGCGGGATCGGCATCTGGGAGTGGGCCAGCACCGAGGGCGGGGGGGACCCGGACGTGGTGCTCGGCTGCGCGGGCGATGTGCCGACGCGCGAGGTGCTGGCGGCCTCGATGCTGCTGCGCGCGGCATTCCCGCAGCTGCGCATACGGGTCGTCAACGTGGTCGATCTCATGAAGCTCCAACCGCCGAGCGAGCATCCGCACGGACTGCCCGATCGGGAGTTCGACGACCTGTTCACCCGCGACAAGCCGATCATCTTCGCGTTTCACGGCTACCCATGGCTGATTCATCGGCTGAGCTATCGCCGCACCAACCACGGAAACCTCCATGTGCGTGGCTATAAGGAGGAGGGCACGATCACGACTCCATTCGACATGACCGTGCTCAACGATCTCGACCGTTTCCATCTCGCCGTGGACGTGATCGACCGTTTACCGCTGGCATCGCAAGCGGCGCTCGCCCGCCAGCACCTGCTCGACAAACTGCTCGAGCATCGCGAGTACATTCGTGTGCACGGGGAGGACATGCCGGAGATCCGCAACTGGCGCTGGCAGGGCACGGGCTGAGCCATGAACCATTCGCGCTGACGGGCCGGTCCAGAGCGAGCGTGCCATGTTCGGGTTTCCTGGCGTCGTTCGGTGGCGCAGAGTCAGCAGCTTCCGACAAGGCAGTCGGCACCGTGGTCGGAACTTCAGCCGCCGCGCGTGCACCTAAAAGGGCTTCATCCAAGGAGGCTGAGATGAAAGTATCCGAGGTGATGACCCCGAACCCCGAGACCATCAATGCGGACGACACCGTTCTCAAGGCCGCCGAGACGCTGGCTCACGGCAACATCGGAGCGCTCCCGGTCGCGAAGGACGATCGCCTGATCGGCATGCTCACCGATCGCGACATCGTGGTGCGCGTAGTCGCCGGCGGGCGCGATCCCAAGAAGACGCGGGTCGAGGAAGTCGTGAGCCGTGAGCCGAAGTTCTGCTACGAGGATGAGGACGCCGAGCACGTCGCCGAGAACATGAACCAGCTGCTGGTGCGGCGTTTGCCGGTGATGAACCGCGACAAGCGCCTCGTAGGGATCGTCTCGATCGAGGATATCAAGCCCCGCAGGCCGATACCCTCCGATCGCTCCGGGGCCTGACGAATCGATGGCGCGCAGTCGTGGCTCAGCGCCGGGCCTTCGGGCCGGGCGCCGGGCGCGGCTCGCCGAGCAGAGCCACCGACGCATGGAGAGCGGCAGCCAGCTCCGCCTCGCCGCTCACCAGATCCTGCCATTGAAGCTCGAGTCCCTTACGCTTGCCCCTCTGGGTGAGCTTCAACGCCAATGGAGATATAGCCACGACATAGGGGCGCCCGCCAATGAGCAGCTCCCGCTTGAGTGTCTTCTGCAGCGGTGTGGTCATACGGCTTAAGACCGGCAGAGCGATCGGGGGTGCCGCGCGGCGCAGCGCGCAATTGGCCTGAGCGCAGGCTTTGCTTGCGTGCGGGAGGCCGGCGCCCGCTTCGATGCTAGATTGACCGTCACGCAGGTCTGCACAAGGAGTCGTGCTTGGTCCCCCACGGGGCGTCGGTCGCGGTATTCATCGCGCAGCTGGTGGTGCTGCTCGTCTTCAGTCGCCTCATCGGAGAGCTGCTGCAGCGGATCGGCCAGCCGGCCGTGATGGGGCAGATCATCGGGGGCGTCCTTCTCGGACCTTCGGTCCTCGGCGCGCTGGCCCCGCAGCTCTCGCACCTGCTCTTCCCGGAGGCGCCCCAGCAGCGGGCGATGCTCGATGCGGTCTCGCAACTGGGAATACTGCTGCTGCTGCTGATGACCGGCATGGAGATCGACCTGTCGGTTTTCCGGCAGGCGCGGCGTCCTGCGATCAGCGTGTCGGTGAGCGGCATCGCGCTCACATTTCTCGGTGGCTGCCTGCTCGGCGCGCTGCTGCCCGAAGCGATGCTGCCGCAACCGGGGCGAAGGCTGATTACCGCGCTGTTTCTCGGCATCGCCCTCTCGATCTCGTCCGTGAAGATTGTAGCGCTCGTGGTGCGCGATCTCGGATTCCTCAGGCGCACGATCGGACAGGTCATCGTCGGAGCGTCGGTGCTCGATGACACGATCGGCTGGATAGCGATGTCGATCACTTTCGGCCTCGCCGTGCACGGCGCCGTCGACATTGCGGCGGTGGCGCATAGCGTGCTCGGCACCGCGGTGTTCCTCACTCTGAGCATCTTCTTCGGGCGCCGGCTGATCTTCATGATCCTTCGCTGGTCGAATGACGTGCTGTCGAGCGAGATGGCGAACATCACGACCGTCGTCGTCGTCACCGGCGTGCTGGCGCTGGTCACCAACGCACTGGGAGTGCACCTGGTGCTGGGCGCGTTCATAGCCGGGGTGCTGCTCGGCCAGTCGCCCATGCTGACCAAACAGCTGAATGCGCAGCTGCGCGGGCTGATCATGGGCCTGTTCATGCCGATATTCTTCTCGACGGTGGGCCTGACCATCGATCTCGGCTCGCTCGCTCAGCCGCGTTACCTGTGGCTGATGCTGGTACTCATTGCGCTTGCGAGTGTCGGGAAATTTCTGGGAGCCTTCCTCGGGGGCCGACTGGTCGGTCTGACGTACGCGGAGGCCTTCGTGGTCGGTTGCGGCATGAACGCGCGCGGCTCGACCGAAGTCATCGTCGCCTCGATTGGTCTTCAGGTCGGCGCCCTCAACCTGCCGCTTTTCACGGCGATCGTGGCGATGGCGGTGGTGACCACGCTGGCGATGCCGCCGATGTTGCGCTGGGCGTATAGCCGCGTGCCCGAGACGGAAGAGGAACGCGCGCGCCTCGAGCGAGAGGCTTTCGAGGCGCGCGGCTTCGTGCCCGGCATCGAGCGACTGCTGGTCGCGGTAGATGCAAGCCCAAGCGGGCAGCTCGCCTCGAGTCTGGCGGGGCTCCTCGCCTCCACGCGGCGCGCTCCGACCACGGTGGTGCAGCTGGACGCAGCACGGGACGAGCATGCCGAGCGCTCGGGCGCCACCGTCAGGGCAGCCGCAACGGCGGGGGTCGAGGCAGTCGCGGAGAGCGGCGTTGAACCTCCGGCGACGGGCGGCAAGGAGCCGATCGATCTCACGACACGCGCAGGCGGGCACGAGAGCGCCATAAGTACCGAGGCCGAGAAGGGCTACGGGCTGATGCTGATCGGGTGTGAGCCGGCGGTGAGCGGCAACGGGTTCGCGCCGCAGATCGGCCGCACCGTCCGGCGCTTCGGCGGCGCCTTCGCCATCGCCGTCGCCCGGGCGCCGAATCGCCGCCCGGCATCCG
>DATGJR010000196.1:0-23363 GCA_035295065.1 Steroidobacteraceae bacterium | reverse complement strand
GTCACCGAGGTCGGCGGCGTGCCACTGATGGTCGGCGGTGCGCTGCCACCTCCCGACTGGGCGTTCACTGTGATCGAGAACGCGCCGAGCTGCTGTGCCTGGCTTCCATCACTAACCGAAATGGAGATGCCGGTGTAGCTGCCCGCGTCGCTGTTGGCAGGAGTGCCCGACAGCGTTCCAGTGCCCGTGTTGAACGCCGCCCAGGACGGCATCGCGGTGATGCTGAACGTCAAGGTGACGCCGCTCGGAGCGGTGACTGTCGGAGTAAAGCTATAGGCGGAGCCGGCAGTGACGCTCGACGGGGGCTGCCCGGAGATCGACAGGTCGGCCGATTGAGGTGTCGCCGTAGGATCGGCGCCTCCGCCGCCGCCACAGGCGGCCAGCACGAGTGCCGTCATGCCGAGCAGCAACCAGAGTTTGACTTGCGCCAATGGCGCGCTGAAGTGTTCCATCACTTTGTGAGCCTCTGTTGTGATATCCGGGCCGAAACAGAGGCAAGAGCGTGCCTGCGGCACGCGATGCAAGCCGCGACCATCGGTCGGTCACGGCAGCCATTCCGGCAGCCCCGCTATCCGCGATGACCCGCGGATCGGAGGCTTTGCGTCACCACCTCGCGGTGGTTTTGCCTCTGAATCGGAACGTGCTATCCATCCTTGGGAAATCCCTTCTCAATCCATACGTCAGCTGACCGCTGACGATCGTCCAAAGTCCTATTGCACGGCTCCCACATTGATAGAGCCGGACGACACCGGTGCCGCGTTGAGGTCAGTTGCCACGCCGGTGAAGGCCGGGAGGTACGTCATCGAGGCGATGCCGTTGCCCGTCAGTACGGTGCCGGATCCTGCGCCGATGCCGGCGCTGCCCGAAGCGAGCGTCATGTCCGGCAGCGACTGTCCCGAAGCCACGCTCGCGGCGGGCGGCGACACGAAGGTCGGCGCGCTCGCGATCGGCAGCAGGCCGAGGGTCGAGCCCGAGCCGCCGCTGAATAAGTTATTCGTACCGGCAACCGCCGCCAGGCCGGACGAGGAGGACAACTCGGTGAAGTACTTGCTGCCGCTATGCGGCACGACGATGTTGTTGCTGAACACGATCGCCATGCCCGCCAGCGCGGAGCCATTGTCGTTGTCGATCGCGCCCATGCCGCCGCCCGCGGCGACGTTGTAGAAAGTATTGTTGTAGACGGCAGCAGTCAGCGGCGCGGTGCTGGTGATCGTATTGAAGATCAGGCCCGCAAGCTGGGTGTTGTAGACGAGGTTGTCCCACACCGCCTCATCGGTCATGAAGCCGGCCTGGTTGCCGTAATCTCCCAGCTCGATACCGTACTTCTTGATGTCATGAATGATGTTGTGATGGATATGCACGCCGGCTGTGATCGTCGTGCTGCTCGGGCCGGCCACGCCGTCGATCTGGATGCCCGAGCCCGCCTTGACGTTCTCGATCCAGTTGTACGCAATCTCGTAGGTGCCCTGGCCGTTGTTGATGTAGATCCCGTGCGTCTGGTCCACGCTGGCACCGACCGTGTCGTGGATGTGGTTGCCGACCCAGAACTGCGCCAGCCCCTGACCGCCGACGGCACCGGCGTTGGTGTTGGAAGCGGTGGTCATGGAGAGCTCGTTGTTGACTACGCGCCAGCCGGTGACACTGGAATTCTCGACATCCACGGTGCCTTCGGTGCCGGCGGCGTCCATGTGCATGCCGACCACGTTGATGTAACTGTTGACCGAGCCGTCATAGACGTAGATGCCGGCTTTGCTGCAGCTCTGGCCGTTGAAGTAGGGGAACTGCCCCGGATAGCCCATCAGCGTGATGGCGGCGGTGGTCGATGTGCCGCCCACCTTGACGGCCCAGATGTATGCGGCCGTGGTGGTGTAGGGGGTGGCAGGATTGCCCATCAGCACCATGAAATCACCGGGTTTGACCTTGCCGGCCGCCGCGGTGAGCGTAGCCAGGGGTGTCGCGAAGCTGCCGTTGTTGCTGTCGCTTCCCTTGACGTTGTCTACGTAGTAGAGGTTACCCGGGCTCACCGTGAAGGTCTGATCGGAGTTCGACGCGACTCCGCTGACCGTCACGACGACGGAGCCGCTCACGGCGCTGGGCCCGAGCTGCACGGAGATCTGCTGGATGTCGGGCCTGCCGTTGGAGGCCCCGAGGTACATCACCCGGGCGACTGCGCCGCCACCGACCGTGACGCTGACATTGCTGAGGTTGCTGCCGAAGTTGACGCCGAAGATCGAGAGGTACGCGCCGTCGTTGTTCTCGCCCCCGGTGTTGGGACCGGCGATGATGTCGGTATAGAGAACGACCGGACCGCCGGCCACGGCGCCGGCGGTGACCGTGATCGAAAAACTCGGGAGAGAAGCTGAGTTGGTTCCATCGCTCACCGAGATTACGATTCCGGGATCGGTGCCCACGTCGGTGGACTGCGGGGTCCCGGAGAGCTGTCCCGTGCTGGCATTGAAGCTCGCCCAGCTCGGCTTGTTGGTGATCGAGAAGGTCAGCGGGCCGCCGCTCGGGTCCGTCGTGGTCGGAGTGAAGACGTAAGTCGACCCCGCGGTAACCGACGTTGGGGGCTGACCGCTGATGGTAGGCGGGTTGCCGCCGCCGCCCGATTGTGCGTTCACTGTAAGCGAGAAGCTCGGGAGCGAAGCGGAGTCTGTTCCGTCGCTCACCGAGATGACGATGCCGGCATCGGTACCGACGTCCGCAGACTGCGGCGTCCCGGACAGCTGCCCGGTGCTGGCGCTGAAAGTTGCCCACGCCGGTTTGGCCGTGATGCTGAAGGTCAGCGCCATGCCGCTCGGCGCGCTGGCTGTCGGCGTAAACGTGTAGGCGGAACCTGCAGTGACCGATACTGCAGGCTGGCCGGAAATCGAAAGCGAGGACGACGAGGGCGTCATCGTCGAGGAGCCGCTACCGCCGCCGCCGCAGCCGGCTAAGGCGGTCGCGGCAACGCTCATCACGAACCAGCTCTTTATTGACTTCAAGCGGCGACTCCCTGAAATACCCATCGGTATCCAGACAACACCGGCGAGCGAGCAAGCGCGCGATATGCCAACTTCGGCCACACTCAAGCGGCCTCAGCAGACATTCCGGCAACCCCGCTATCCACGGCCGGGGCGCCGTGGATCGGAGGCTTTGCGTCGCCATCTCACGATGGTTTTGCCTCGGACAGAATGTGGGCGAGGCAACCTTAGCAATGCACCTAAATTCACACAATGTCGAAAAACGCCTACACTGTCTCCAATCGCTGACGAAGTGCGCTGCAACAACTGCGAAGCGCGTCACATCGAGTTGGATCGAGGAGTGTTGGTCAGCGATGCGTCGAAAGCGGCGTTGCGGTGTCAAGCGTTGTCACCGCCCTCATCGTCTAGAGATCCAGGACATCGCCCTTTCACGACGGTAGCAGGGATTCGCAGCCCCTTGGGGCGCTTTATGTTATCAACGGCTTGCGGTTGCCTCCTCACACAAAGCGGCGCCGTGTTGGATCGCCCACCCGATAGCCGTCCGGCGTGCGGTGACACCCTGCCGCTCGAGCTCTCCCGCCTTGTCTGACCAACACGCAAGGCCGCCTGCGGCACCGCGAGATCGTTGGTACGTACTGGCCGTACTGACTGTTGTGTACGCTTTCAATATTGCGGACCGGTTCTCAGTTTCAACACTCATTCAGCCCATCCGTGACGAGCTTGGTCTGTCGGATTCGGGCGTCGCGTTTCTCACCGGCACGGCGCTTGCCTTCTTCTACGTAATCGTCGGGATCCCGATCGCCGCGCTCGCCGACCGCGTCAACCGTCGCAACATTCTCGCTATTGCGCTCTTTGTCTGGTCGGGCGTCACCGCTCTGTGCGGTCTCGCGCAAAGCTATGGGCAGCTGCTGCTGGCGCGCTTCGCGGTTGGGATCGGTGAGGCCGGCGGAACTCCGCCTTCGACGTCGATCATGGCCGACAATTTTCCGCCGGCGCGGCGCCCCATGGCGCTCACCGTGTACGCGCTTGGCGCCTGCATCGGCGCCTGGCTCGGCTCATCCGTCGCCGGCAAGGCGGCCGAGGTCGGCGGCTGGCGGCTCGCCTTCCTCGTGCTCGGAATTCCCGGCGTGGCGCTCGCCCTCATCGTCGCCCTCACGGTGCGCGAGCCACGGCGCGGGCAGCTCGATTCCGAGCCGCAGCAGCCGCAGACGGCACCGTTCAGTCTCTGGGTCGTCTTCACACAGCTGATCGACACGCTGCGCTTCATGGAGCGCCAGCGTTCGGCCGTGCACCTCATCGTCGGGGGCTCCGTGGCCACTTTCTGGAGCTGGGGGCTCATGTGGTGGACGCCGACCTTTCTGCAGCGGTCTCATCATCTGTCCGTGGGCGCGGCGGGCGGACTCCTCGGGCCGATGCACCTCGTGGCGGGAACCGCCGGGACGGTACTCGCCGGCGTTCTGATGGGATTGCCCGCGGCGCGCGATCCGCGCTACGTCACGCGGGTACTCACCTGGGCGGCCCTCCTCACGACGGTGCCTTCGATCCTGGTCTACGCGGCCGGATCCGAGCGTGCCGCGACGATGATGCTGTGGCTCTTCGTGCCGGGCGTGTACTTCTATATCGGCCCGATCCTCGGTCTGCTGCAGAACGTGATGCCGCCCGGCATGCGCGCGACCGCGTGCGCCATCTTGCTGTTTCTCGCGAACCTCGCGAACCTGTTCCTCGCGCCCCAGCTGATCGGGGCGCTCAGTGACTGGTTCGCGGGCTCATTCGGTGCGGGAGCGGAGTCGCTGCGCTGGGCGATGCTGCTGCTCGCACCCACCGGGTTCTGGGCCGCGTGGCACCTTTGGAAGGCTGGCGCCACCATTCGCGAGGACGAGGCGCGCGCCACCTAACCCGTGCGATGGAGCGGGTAGAGCCCGTGTACCTGTCCGAAGAGCCGCGTGAGGCCGAAGAGCGCATCGATCATGGGGGTGGCAACCCCGACCCGCTGACCGATTTCGCGTACCGCGCCGACGAGGGCATCGAGCTCCAGGCTCCGGCTCGCCTCGACATCCTGGAGCATCGAGGTCTTGAAGACGCCGAGCTTGCGCGTGACGGCCTGGCGGTCGTCGGGCGACTCGCGCACCTCACAGCCGATGCGCGCGCCGACTGCGGCGGCTTCCCGCATCGCCTCGGCGCAGAAACTCCGCACCAGATCATCATCCAGCACCCGATCGGTGGTGGCGCCGGTGAACGCCGAGACCGGGTTCATGGTCATGTTGCCCCAGAGCTTGTACCAGATGTCGTAGCGGATGCGCGGCGAGCACGTGACTTCGAATCCGGCGCGGCGCAGCGTTTCTCCGAGCCGCGCGACACGGGCGGACTCCCCGCCCGCCGGCTCTCCCACGATCAGCCCGCGCCCCATGCGGTGCGCAGTCACGCCGGGCTCAGCGACTGAAGCGGCCGCATGCACCACGCAGCCGACCACGTGCCGGAGCGGAATCGCCGCCGCGATGCCCCCGCGCGGGTCGACGCTCTCGAGCGGCTTGGCTGCGAGCGCCTCTATACAGAAACCGAACCACCAGGGCACCCCGTTCATGGCGGGCATGACGATCGTATCGGGTGAGAGGAGGGGAGTGAGCGAGGGGGCGAGGCCCGGCAGGGCCTGCGACTTGAGCGCGAGAATCACCAGATCCTGAGGACCGATCTCGCGCGGATCATCGGAGGCCGTGCCTGCTGCGGCCTGCAGCAGCTCCCCGTCCTGACGCAGCCGCCAGCCGTGATCGCGCAGTGCCACGAGCGTCGTGCCGCGCGCCAGCGCCGACACGGTGTTGCCTTTGTCCAATGCCAGGCGCGTGCCGAGGAAGCCACCGATGGCTCCCGCGCCCACTACGCAGATCTTCAAAGGCGAGCTCTGTGCGGGCCCGTGGCGGCCTAGCCCATGTGCAGGCCGCCGTTGAGCGAGAAGTCGGCGCCGGTCGCGAACGCGGACTCCTCACCCGCAAGCCAGGCGACGATCGAGGCGATCTCCTCGGGCGTGCCCAGCCGCTTGACGGGAATGGCGGCCACGATCTTCTCGAGCCGTTCGGGTTTGACGGCCTTCACCATGTCGGTACCGATGTAGCCGGGCGAGACGGTATTGACGGTGATACCGCGGCCGGCAAGCTCTTGCGCGAGCGCCATGGTGAAGCCATGGATTCCCGCCTTGGCGGTCGAGTAGTTGGTCTGGCCGAATTGCCCGCGCTGGCCGTTGACGGACGAGATGTTGATGATGCGTCCCCAGCCGCGCTCGAGCATGCCGTCGATCACCTGCTTGGTGACGTGGAAGAGCGAGTTGAGGTTGGTCTCGATCACGGCGTGCCACATCTCGTTGGTCATCTTCTGGAATACGCCGTCGCGCGTGATGCCGGCATTGTTCACCAGGATGTCGATCGCGCCGACTTCGGCGCGAGCCGTCTCGAAAGCCCGCTTGGTGGATTCCCAGTCCGAGACGTTGCCTTCCGAGGCGTGGATGTCGAGGCCCTCCGCACGCATGTCGGCGAGCCAGCGATCCTTGCGCTGTGAGCCGGGCCCGCACCCCGCGATGACCGTGTGGCCTTCCTTCGCCAGGCGCCGGCAGAGCGCCGTGCCGATGCCACCCATGCCGCCCGTGACGTATGCAATTCTCTTCGCTTGAATGCCCATGGCCCGCCCCGCCGTTTTCTCGACATTAGTACGCCGATTTGCCGCGTGCGTCCATCGGCCGCGGACGACGCTCAGCCGCGAACGTATTTCCCCGGGGCATCATCGAGCGCCGCCGCGGACGGTGCGCGGGCGGGTACTTGCCGGGCGTGCGAGTGCTCGGCGAGCCAGCGCTCCCAGGTGGGCCACCAGGAGCCTTCATGGAGCGCGGCACGCTTGTGCCACTCATCGGGCGTCAGCGTCGTCTTCGCGTCCGACCAGGTGATCAGGCGGTGCCGGCGCTTGGGGTGCACCGGTCCGCTCACGATGCCGGCGTTGTGGCCGCCGCTGGTGAGGAGAAAGGTGTAATCGGAGGATCTCGTCAGGCCACGGAGCTTGAAGACCGAGTGCCAGGGAGCCACGTGGTCGGTCTCGGTACCGACCACGAACATCGGCAGCCGCAGTTTCTTCAGGTCCACCGGCTCGCCCCCATCGAGGGCGAACGCGCCGGTGGCGAGCTCGTTCTTGAGGTATAGCCGCTCGAGATACTCGCTGTGCATGCGACACGGCATGCGCGTGCCATCGGCGTTCCAGGCCATGAGGTCGTTCACCTGGGGACGCTCACCGCGCACGTACTGTGCGACCGCGGGTCCCCACATGAGATCGCGCGAGCGCAGCAACGCAAAGGCGCCGCCCATGCGCTCGCTCTCGAGGACCCCGGTCTTGCTCATCATGGCCTCGAGCATGGCGATCTGGCTTGGCGTGATGAACACTGCGAGCTCGCCCGGCTCGCTGAAGTCGGCTTGAGCGGCGAACAGCGAGACGCTCGCGAGCGAATGATCGTGCGTGGCGGCGAGCTGCGCCGCCGCGATAGTGAGGAGAGTTCCGCCGATGCAGTAGCCGACCGCGTGCACTTTGTGATCGGGGACGATGCGGCGGACCTCGGCCAGCGCATCGAGGAAGCCGAGCTGCACGTAGTCCTTGAGCCCGAGATCGCGGTCGGCGGCGTCCGGGTTCTTCCACGAGATCATGAAGACGGTGTGCCCCTTCTCGACCAGGTAGCGCACCAGGGAATTCTTCGGCGACAGATCGAGGATGTAGTACTTCATGATCCACGCCGGCGTGATCAGGATCGGCTCGGCGTAGACGCTCGGGGTCTGAGGCGAGTACTGCAGGAGCTCGATCAGGCGGTTGCGGAATACCACCTTGCCGGGGGTAACGGCGACGTCCTTGCCGACCTCGAAATGCTCGCTCGTCGGGGTGCGGCCGGAGCCGCCCGCCATGCGCTGCACGTCCTCGACCCAGTGCTTGAGTCCGCGGATCAGATTCTGGCCGGACTCGGCGGCGGTCTTCTTCAGGAGCTCGGGATTGGTGTGCAGGAAATTGGCGGGCGAGGCGGCATCGATCAGCAATCGTCCCGCGAAGCTCGCGCGCGCCAGCCCGTGGTCGGAGCTGCCCGGGTGCGAGAGCGCCTGGTGCCACCAGCTCGCCCAGTTGTTGTAGGCGCGTGCGTAGACGTTGAAGGGCCAGACATTCCAGGCGGGGTCGGCGAAGCCCTGGTCGCCTGGCACCGGGGGGAGGGGCTCGCCGGAGGCCGCCTGCGTGGCGAACTGCCAGCTGTCGAGCATCTTCTCGTAGGCACTGCGGGCGAGGGCTGCCTGGCGGGGAGGATGGGTGGCGACGTTCAGATACCACTCCCACCATGCGCGCGCGTAGTCATCAGGGGCGAGGCCGCCGGTGAGAGCGGCGAGCTGAGCGCGCAGCTGGCGCGCGACGTCGGCCTTCAGTTCCGCGGCGTCGGAGGACGCGTCGGCTTTCTTCTTCGTGTCAGCGGTCAAAGGCGGGCTCCAAAAAAACGCGCCCGGGGATGTCGCCACCCCCGGGTGCGGGATACCGCCAAGATATCAGGCCGCCTTGCGGACCGGCACTGCCTTGGCAGCGATTTCCGTGCCGAGCTGGCTGAACTTGGTCTGGATCTCGGAGGCCACGCTCGAGAACTCCTGCATGCGCTCGCGCATCTTCTCGACGAGCTGGCTGTGGAGCTCGGTCTGCTTGCTCACGAGCTCGCTGGCATTGGTCACACCGAAGGTGGCGTGCACGCGGGCCAGGCTCGACTCGAGGACGTCGCCGGCGACTGCAAACTGCAGGCGGGCCAGACGCTCGAAGGTCTTGAAGCCTTCCTGCTGAGCCTTGAGAACGGGCGCGAAAGCCTCGCGCGTGGCATTGATCAGGGTGTTCGGGTCGAAGGTGCGGTCGATCATGTGTGTGCTCCGGTATGGGGTGTCCATGGGCAGCATTGTACACATTTTTGTATGCACTGCAAGAGAAATTAAGTCGTCAACATAGATCCAGATATCTGGTTGATTATTAACGATTTATATTTCTGAATAACCGATCATCTATTTTGCGATGCATTCACATCAGATACGCAATCCCGCGTCGACCTCCACACAGCGCCCCGTGAAAAGATCGTTCTCGAAGATGAAACCGACCGCGTGCGCAATCTCATCCGGTTCGCCGAGGCGCCCGAGCGGAATCGGAGCGGTCATGCGAGCGAGCGCATCGGGCTTCATGCTCTCGACCATGGGCGTGCGCACGAAGCCGGGGGCGACCGCGCCGACGCGGATCCCATGTCGCGCGAGCTCCTTCGCCCACACCACCGTCATCGCCATGACGCCGGCCTTGGCGGCGCTGTAGTTGGTCTGCCCGGCGTTGCCGGCGCGGCAGATGCTCGAGATGTTCACGATCACGCCGCGCCGCTCGAGCGTGATCATGCGCTGCGCCGCCTCACGGGCGCAGAGGAAGACTCCCGTCAGGTTCACGTCGATGACTTCCTGCCATTGGCTGAGCGTCATCTTGCTCACGATCTGACCGTCCTTGACCTTGACCAGCATCGCATCGCGCACGATGCCGGCGTTATTGATGAGCCCGTCGAGGCTGCCGAAGTCGCGAACCACCTGATCGAACGCGCCGATGACGCTGTCCTCGTTGGCGGCATTCGCGAGGTAGCTGCGCGCCAGCGCCCCGAGCTGCACACACTGCGCGCGCGTCTCCTCGATGTCCTTGCCGTTCATGTCGAGGAGCGCGAGCTGCGCGCCCTTTTTCGCGAAATGCTGTGACAGCGAGCGGCCGATGCCGCGTCCGGCGCCGGTCACGAGAATCGTCTTGCCGCGAACGTCCACTTGAGGTCACTCCTTCAGCTGTGTAACGGCTCGCGGTGCGCTTACCTTGAGCTTGCGCGTCAAGGCCGACTTCGGGCCGTTGGGGTGCGAGCGCACCTTGAGCATCGATCGACTCAGGGATCAGCCGCGGCGCTTGCCTGATGGCGGCCCGGCGGCTTTGTCGGAGTCTGCAGATCCGGAAGGCGGGGAGAAGGCCGAGAGCATCGAGGCCTGCATCTTGGCCCACATCTCCATGTTCTGGCGCGTCATCTCGGCGAGCGGCGCCATCGGGGTCTCGAGGACCTTGGCCATCTCCGCCTGCATGACGTTCTGCTGGCGCAGGAGCCCGCCGATGCTGCGCTCGAGATACGTCGTGAGCATCTGCTGGATCGGATTGCCGTAGAAACGGATGATCGCTTCCAGCAGCTGAGTGCTGAGCACCGGAGTACCGAACTGCTCCTGGCTGGCGATGATCTGCAGCAGGATGCTGCGCGTCACGTCCTCGCCGCTCTTGTCGTCCACGACCTTGAGGTGCTCGCCCGCGGCGACGAGCTTTCGCAGGTCGTCCACCGTCACGTGGCGGCTGTCCTGCGCGTCGTAGAGCCGCCGGTTCGCGTATTTGCGTATCAGACGCTCTTCGGCCATGGTGACTTCAGCCTCCGGCGCGCGTCCCAAAGTCAGTCAGGGCGCGGGCTGGGGGCGGATACTAACGCGGCTGTATGCAACGCACAATGATGCACCTCACGTTCGGGCGATCGGATGAGACCCCTTCCTGGGGCGGTTTTTTCCGAGCAAAATTGCTACCTTGGGTCGTAGCGTTGGCGGGCTCCGCTTCGGCTTTCCGCAGCGCATACAGAGCGGGGCTGTGATGCAGTCATTCTTTGCTTATCAGTCGCCGCAGTCCGAGGCCGCCTTCGCCGGGGCCGCGGCGCGCTTCTTCGAGCTGCTGAAGACTTTTGCGGCGCAGCCGCCAGGGGTCCCCGGACAGCCGACCGACTGGACCTCATTCGGAGCCACGCTCGCTGGTCAGTTCGAGCAGTGGCTCAGGTCCGCCCCCGCCGCTGGCGCGGCCTTCGCCGCCGCCGCGGGCCTCCCCCCCGGGGCGGGCACCTGGCCACCGGGGCCGGTGCCGCTCGGGCCGGCGGCCGCGATGGGTGCGGATGCCACGGCCTGGGAGCTGTTGATGAAGCTCGGCCAGCTGCAGGGACAGCTCGCCCAACACTGGAGTGAGATCGCAAGCAGCGCGGCACAGCTCTTCCTCGCGCGGATGCGTACCCGGCCGAGCGCGGAGTTGTCCAGCGAGAGCGCGCTCGCACTCTATGAGCTGTGGGTGGAATGCGCGGAGGAGGCGTACGCGGCGACCGTGCGCCGGGAGGATTTCTCCCACCTGCAGGCGCAGCTCACCAACACCGCGATGGCGCTGCTTCTCGCGCAGCGCCGCCAGGCCGAATCCCTGGCGCGCGCCTGGGGATTGCCGACACGCGAAGAGGCCGACGCGCTGCAGCGGCAGATCCGCGAGCTCAGGGAGGAGCTCGACCGGCGCGCCGCCCGCCCCTCGCAGGGCACGGCACCGCAGGCGGCTCCCGCCCGTTCCAGGCGCGCCTCGAAGGGCGGTGCGAAGGGCGGTGCGAAGGGCGGCGCGAAGGGCGGCGCGAAGGGCGGCGCTACGGGCGCCGGGCGCCGCCGCCGTGGCGCCGCGCGGAGCAAACCGCGTTGAGCGTACCCGGCGCGGGCGCTTCTTCGCCCTTCAGCGATCTCGGTGTCCGCGTCGCTGAGACGCTCGCGCGACTGCGGCTCGCCGGTGGGGTCACCGTCGGGTGCTCGGCACGTCGCGCAGTCTGGAGCCGGGGCAAGACGACTCTCTATCGATATGACCCGATTACTGAGCCGATCCGCGGCGCACGACCGCTGCTCGTCTGCTTCGCGCTCGTCAACCGCCCCTACATCCTCGATCTGCAGCCTGACACCTCACTCCTGCGGCGGCTGCTCGCCAGCGGTCGCAGCGTCTATCTCCTCGAGTGGGGCGACCCGGACGAGGGCGATCGGCTGCAGGATCTCAACGATTACCTCGAGCACGGGCTCGGGGGCTGCATGCAGCACCTCCTCGGCACGCACTCACTCGATGCGATCGACCTCATGGGAGTGTGCCAGGGGGGTGTCTTCACGCTTTGCTATAGCGCGCTTCATCCCACCCAGGTTGCGAACCTCGTGACGCTCACGACGGCGGTGGACTTCCAGACGAGCGGAGATCTGCTCTCAAAGTGGGTCCGCGAGCTCGACACGCAGCTCCTCGAGCGCATGGGTAACGTACCCGGGGAGCTTCTCAACGCCCTGTTCCTGTCGCTGCTGCCCTTTCGGCTGATGCAGCAGAAGTACGTGCGGCTCCTCACCGGGCGCGCGGATCAGCGCGCAGTGGAGGACTTCGTGCGCATGGAGCGGTGGATCTTCGACAGCCCACCGCAGGCCGCGACGGCTCTGGCGCAGTTCGTGCGCTGGTTCTACCAGGAGAATCGCCTGGTGCGCGGGACGCTCGAGCTCGGCGGGCGTGTGGTGGACCTCAAAGCCGTACGTCAGCCGCTCCTCAATCTCTACGCCAGCGCCGACCATATCGTGCCGCCGGCCGCCTGCGAGGCGATGGGCCGCCTTATCGGCAGCCGTGACTACACCGCGGCCGCGATCGACACCGGGCACATTGGCATGTACGTGAGCCGCAAGGCACGCGAAGAGATCCCGCAACGGATCATTGCCTGGCTCGAGGCGCGCTCGGGCGGCCGGGCGCGCCGCGGCGCCTGAATCAGTAGCCCTTGGTGATGTCCACCACCGAGAGCATCGGCTCACCCGCCACATAGCGGCGCAGGTTCTCGATGAGCACCGCATCGCGCGTGCGCTCGGCGACCGCCGTATTGGCCGAGATGTGCGGCGTGAGGATCAGGTGCGGGGCGTGCCACAGCGGGTTGTCGGGCGGCAGCGGCTCGGGATCCACCACATCGAGTCCCGCACCCGCGATCGTGCCTTGCGTGAGCGCGGCCGTCAGGTCAGAAGTCACGGTGCTGCGCCCGCGCCCGATGCTGATGAAGTAGGCGCTGCGCTTCATACCCGCGAAGAACTCCCTGTTGAAGATGCCGGTCGTCTCCGGCGTGAGCGGCAGGCAATTGACGACGAAGTCCGCCTCGTGCGAGAGCTTGCCGAGCTCATCGGGAAGCCCGACATAGCTCACGAAGTCGGGTCCCTCGCGCCCGCTCGCGCGGGTGGCCACGACGCGCATCCCGAGGGCGTGGGCGCGGCGAGCCACTTCGGTGCCGATGCCCCCGAGGCCCGCGACCAGCACGGTCTTGCCCTCGACATCCTCGAGCTCCGGCGCTGCATCGCCCGACTCCCAATGCGCCTGGCGCTGCTCCTGGTAGAAATCCTCGAGGTGGCGGCTCAACGCCAGCATCATGGCGATCACATGCTCGGCGATGCTCGGCCCCATGGTGCGCTGCAGGTTGGTGACGAGCGGCGCGCGCGCCTGAAGCAACGGCTGCTGCACGCAACGCTCGACGCCCGCGGCCGGCCATTGGATCCACTCGAGGTGCTTTGCGGCCTCGAGCACCTGAGGCGTGCACACCCCGAGGGTGGCATCGGCCGCGGCGATGTCGCGAGCACTCGCCTTGTCGATCTCGATGAGCCGCGCGCCGGGGGCGGCAAGCCGGAGCTGCGGCAGCAGGTCCCGCAGAGGCTCGCCCACCAATATGACGCGCGGTGTGTGCCAGCCGCTGCGCTCACGCACCGGGGACGGGGCGACGCGCAGACCGAGGCTGTCGATGAGAGCGTTCGCCCCCGGGGCAGCTGCCTGGGTGGCGGCGGCATCCGCCGCGCTCGGCGCTGCCCACGCCTGGGGGGCCACTACGGCGAGCAGCATCAAAGTGACTCTGAAAGCGGCGGTTGCTGACATGAGATCTCCGGGGTTGGAGATTGAGTGTACCTCGATGCACCGCTCACGCATGGGATGGGAGCGAATCCGGCCGCGCCAGAAGCCTGAGAATCCGGCCGAAGCCGTGCTGCCGCGCAGTGCGCTCGATGTCGCGGCGCAGTCCATCGGCGCCGCTGCGGTGCTCACCGCGCAGCAGCTCCCAGGCGGCCAGCTTCGCTTCCAGCGCCCACACCACCCAGTGGCGCTGCTCGGCATCGGCCGCCAGCGCCAGCAGGCGATCGACCGACTTCGGCGCGGCCTGCGGCGCCTCGAGGCGCGCCAGAGCGATGTCGACGCCGTAGACCTCCTGGCGCGAGGTGATGGACTGGCGCAGCGTCCGCGCACGCTCCAGGGCCTGATCCCTCGCCACCGCATCGTCGAGCTGCTGTGCGCACAGCGCCAGCATCGCCTCCGCGTCTGCTTCGCCGGTGCGCTCTTCCCCGGCGGCAAAGCTTTGGCTCGCCCGACGCAGGCGCTCGCGCGCGGCGCTCCACTGGCCTTCGTCCATGTCGAGCTGCGCCAGCATCATCAGGGAGTTGCTCCGGTAGGAGGAGTCGCCGCCGCTGCCGACGCGACGGATGACCTCCTCAAAGCCGCGGCGCGCGCCCGCTGCGTTGCCACGGTCGCTCTCGATCAGTGCACATGTAAAGCCGCTGAACACCGCGAACTGCTGATCGGAAAGCGGTGCCGCCTCGGCCATGGCCCGCGCGCAGGTCGCGCGCGCCACGTCGAGCTCGCCGCGCATTCTTTGTACGTCAGCGATGTTGGCGAGCGTCCAGGACGCCTGATGCCCGGTGCGCGCCGCGAGGGCCACCACCTCGCGGTACTCGGCCAGCACCTCATCGCTCGCCGCGTCGTCTGCAGCGATGGTGGCCAGCGCCTGCAGGTTCCAGCCCTGCAGCCCGAGATCCGAGATCTCGCGGGCGAGCCCGAGGGAGTTGCGCGCCGCGGCCTGTGCGCCGTCGCGATCGCCCGCAAGCCACAGCATACTGCACAGGTCGCGATACACCGCCGCGATTCCCGCGAGGTCGCCGATGCTGCGATAGAGCTCCATGGCTCGCTGGAACTCCTCGCGCGCCTGCTGGTTGCGGTTGAGATTGCCGAGTGCCTGCGCGAGGTCGCCACGGGCGGCCGCCTCGCCGCGCGGATTGCGTATCGAACGGTAAGCGGCGATCGCCGCCTCGAGACTCGTCCGCGCCTCCTCGTTCCTGTTGAGATGCAGGCGTGCACCGGCAAGCGCACGCTCGGCGTCAGCGATCAACCCCGCCGCGTCGTGCCGCAGCGCGCTGCGCAGCGCGGCGTCAGCGTGCTGCTCGCTGGCCCGCGGGTCATTGAGCTCTGCCGCAATACGCGCGGCGGCGAGCTCGACGCGAGGGTCGTCGGTGGCGTCCGGTAAGCGCTCGAGCTCACGCAGCGTTGCCTGCGCCGCGGGGAGGGCGCCGGCGGCGATTTGCGCGTCGATGGCCTGCAGGTGGTATTCGACGCTCGCAGGCCGCAGGCGTATCAGCGCGCCCCAGGCGGCGGCGGATTTGCTCCAATCGGTACGCGCGGAGTCGACAACCGCTTCGGTCTGCAGGCGCTGTTCCGGCGGCAGGTTGGCTGACCTCTGCGCAGCCTGTTCGGCGGCTGCGAGGGCCTTGTCGCGGAAGCCGAGCGCCGACCAGGCCTGGGCCAGGTACGTGTAGGCCGGCGCGTAGCCAGGCGCTTGGGCGACCGCCTCGAGGAGCTCGTCGCGCGCCCGCGCGGCGTCGTAGTGCTGCAGGGCATCGAGCGCAAAGCCGAGCCGGCGAGCCACACTGAGGTTCGGCGGCTGAACGTTGGCGACCAGACCGAGGGTCTGCACATCCGGAGCGCGCGCACCGAGTTTCCCGCGCAGGGCCGCGCCGGCCTGGGTCGCAAGCGCGATCAGGCCCGAGATGGGCGACTGATGCGAGACGGACGCAACGAGTGCGCCGCTGCGCGTGTCCTGCAATGCGATGTCGACCCGCAGCGGTGCGTCGTCGGCGGAGCCGGACACCAGATAGCTGCCGCTGATGGCGTAGTCCGCGTCCAGGCGCCTGCGCAGTCGCGCCAGAGTGGCGGTCGAGTAGCCACCCGCGGCCGGCGCGGAAAGGTCCGAGCTCGCATCGCGCACCAGCTCGTCCGGCACCACCTGCACGTTCTCGGCGACCCGAAGCTCCGCACCGAGCATCTCGCTCAGCGCGGGGGCGAGCCAGGCGTCCTTGGGATTGCGCGAGAGATTGCTGAAGCCGACCACTGCGATGGTATGCCCGCTGTGGCCCGGGGAGGTCACAACCCGCGGCTCCACCGCCAGTCGCCAGCCGATGGCGATGAGCGCAAGCACGACGATCACCGCCGCCGCTGCGAGCCAGCGGCTGCGCAGGCGACCGGCGCGGCCCGCGATGACCGCTGCGCGCGGCTCGGGGGCGGCCTCCGCTGCCCCGGCGATGGCGGGCGCCGCTGGCTCGGGCGGCGCGGGTTGCAGCGCGGCGCCAGCGCTCGCAACGGGGCTGATGAAGCGGTATCCCACCTTCGGCACCGTCTCGATGAAGCGCGAGTCGTGCTCACCGTCCCCGAGCGCCCTGCGGATGAGCCAGATGTGCTTGGTGAGGTTGGACTCATCCACATAGCCGCGCGGCCAGAGGAGCTTCATCAGCTCGTCCTTGCTCACCACGTGACCGGCTCGCTCGACGAGCAGCACCAGGGTATCGAACACCTTCGGGGTGAGCGCGACCGGGTTGCCCGACTCGGACAGCCGACGCTCAGCCGGCTCGAGCGTGAAGCCCGCGAATCGATAGACCCGGTTTTCCAACGCGGACATGCACTTAAGGAGGTGGGTCGGAGGGCAGGAAGTTTGCCAGAAAAATGCCAGCGCAACGGCAGCGACAGTGCGGCGCGTCCGGGCTCAGCCTCCCGCCCCGTGAAACGTGCGCACCGCGCAGCGGGAGAGGGAAGGATGTCGGCAAGGCATCGTCGGATCGGGCAAGCCGGACTGCTGTGCGGACTGCTCGCGGCCGCTGTTCCGATCGGCGCCGCGCTCGCGAGCGCCGCCCTGACACCCGCCCCCGCGGTCCACGAGGTCGACTGGCGCACCAGCCCTCTCGATCTGAACCTGCGCGGCTTCAACGGCGAGCGCTTCCGCTTTCATTGCCCGCCGGGCAAGCCAGCGCCCGGGCAGGTGATCGGCAGCGGCCCCTACACCGACGGCTCCTCGATCTGCGCCGCCGCGGTACATGCGGGCGCGATGCGTGCCGCGAGCGGGGGCCTCGTGACCATCGAGTTGCGCCCCGGGCAGACGCACTACGTGGGCTCCGTCAGCCACTACGTGCCGAGCGAGAGCTACGAACCGTTCTGGAGCGGCAGCTTCCTGGTCATTGCACCGGAGGCTGCCGCGGCATCGCCCTGACAGGCGCGCCGGGGCATTGGAGCACGCGCGTCGAGCCAACAACCTGGAGATACCTCATGAGAAGCACTTTGATCCTCTGCTCACTGCTGGCACTGCCCGCGGGCGCCGCCAGCGCCGCGGACAGTCCCTGGAACGGAACCTGGAAGCTCGATCCGCAGAAGAGCCACCTGACCGGCCAGACGTTCAGCTACTCGGAGCGACCCGGCGGAATGCTGCACTACGAGGACGGCAGCAGCGTGAGCTTCGACTTCGGTCTCGATGGCAAGGAATACAAGACCTTCAGCAACCGCACCACGACCTGGACCGCTGCGGGCAAGAACAGCTGGGAGCGGGTGACGCGCATCGACGGCAAGGTGTTCGCGAAGGGACGCGTCGCGCTGTCCGAGGACGGCAAGACGCTCACCATGACTTTCAGCGGCACGAGGCCCGACGGGCAGGAGTTTCGCGAGGAGGATGTCTTCAGTCGCGTCACCGGCACGGACGGCCTGGCGGGCACCTGGCGCACTGCCAAAGTGACCGATCCCACCGGACCGCAGACCTTCGTGATCTCCTCCCCGGCCCCGGGCGTTCTGCACTACGACATTCCGGACCTGAAGGTTTCCGTCGAATGCAGCGCCGACGACAAGGACTACCCGATTACGGGACCCACGGCCCCGCCGGGCGCGACCATCAGCTTCAGGCGCGTCAGCCCCACCAAGGTCAGGTACACCATGAAGATCAACGGCAAGCCCGACAGCATGGGCGTGCAGACCATCGCGGTCGACGGCGGCTCCTTCACGGATACCAGCTGGAATCCGGGTCGCGAGAGGGAGAAGACGACGGCCGTCTACGTGAAGCAGTAGGCAGCTGCGGGAGCAGCCGGCCGGGCGGATGGCCCGGCCGGCGGCCCCGGCACCGCTCAACTCCATCTCGAGGATTCCCGGATGAACACTGTTGCCGCGCGCTTTGCCGCTGAGCGCCGTTTTTACCTCGCAGCCGCCATCGGCATCGTCATCGTCGTGCTGGCCGGCTTCAGCATCGACCTCGACCTGCTGAGCGACATGAGCAGCTTGAGCGCGCTGGTGCGCTTGCACGGCCTGGTCATGTTCGGCTGGATCGCGCTGTTCGTCACGCAGACGGTGCTCGTGGCGCGGCACCGCGTCGATTGGCACCGGCGCTTGGGCGTTTTCGGTGCGGCGCTCGCCGCCTTGATCGTGATCGCCGATACGGCCACGGTGATCGTGGCGGCGCGTCTCGGCGGCAATCACCTGCCGCCCGGGATAGCGGTACCGCTCTTCGTGGCGTTCAGCTTCCTCGATCTGCTGAGCTTCGCGATCCTCGTGAGCAGCGCGGTGGGGCTGCGCAGCAGGAGCGACTGGCACAAGCGCCTGATGCTGCTCGCGACCATCCTGGTGCTCGATGCCGCACTCGCCCGCTTCATCAGCGCCTACACCTCCTGGAAGCTCGATCCCTCGGTCGCGCGGAACGCGCTCGTACTCCTGTGCATCGCGATCGATGCGTGGCGCTACCGACGGCTGCATCCGGCGTTCATCGCCGGTGGGCTGCTGGTGTTCGTGACGGATCCGCTGGCGAGGATGGTAGCGGCCCTGCCTGTGTGGACGCGCTTCTGCGCGTGGCTCGGCTGATACCCGTTATCCCGACATCCCGGAGGCACCCATGAGAATTTCCATCCTCACCGCGATCATTTCCCTCTTCCTCGCACTGCTCGCCGGCTGCACGGACCTCGTGACGATCGCCGCGAGTCCGGTCCCCGACGACAGCGTCATGATCGCCGCCGAGGATGACGGGCTCGCCGCGGCGCGGAGCGGCGAATTTCAGCGGGCGCTGGCCCTTGCCGCGCACCGCGAACGCTAGCTCGACTGGCCCCGGGGCCGCACCGCAGGACTTCCAGGAGCTGTCATGAGAAATCGATTCCGCCCGGCCATTCTGCTGCCGCTCGTCGTGCTCGCGGGCTGCCAGAGCCTGTCCGCCCCGGCTCCCGATGCCCTCCGGCAGGAGGCCTGAGCCGTGAACGCCCCCGCGCGCGCAGCGATGGTTGCAGACAGCAAGCCGGCGCTTCGAACGCGTCTGTTCGAGTGGCTGGCGCTCGGGATCGCAGCCGTGGCATTCGTCGGTTTCGCGCGCACGTATTACCTGAAGGGTGTGTTTGGCAGCCGCGCCCTGCCGCTCGTGGTGCACCTGCATGGCCTGATGATGTCGACCTGGATCGTCGTATTCATCGCTCAGACCTGGCTCATCGCGGCGCGGCGCGTGGCGTGGCATCGGCGGCTGGGCGCTGGCGCGGCCGTGCTCGCTGCGCTCGTCATCCTGACCGGCGTCGCGCTCACCGTGTTGGCACTCGAGCGGGAGATCCAGGCACACGTACAGGGCATGTGGCATTACCTGCTGCTCATCAACCTCGTAAACCTGCTGCTGTTCGGTGCTTTCGTCGGCAGCGGCCTCGCGCTGCGCTCCCGCGCGGATGTCCACAAACGTCTGATGCTGCTGGCAGCGGTCACGCTGCTGGCGCCCGCGGTCGCGCGCATTGCCCTGCTGTTCGGGCACGCACCGCTGCCGCAGTTTCTGGCGTTCTACGCCTGCATCGCGGCGTGCGTACTCGCCGATACGCTGCGCCACGGCCGGCTGCACCCGGTGCTCGGCTGGGGCGGAGTCGCAGTCATCGCCGCCTTCCAGCTCAGCTTCTTCGCCGTGCAGACGCCGGGCTGGATGTCTATTGTGTACAGAGTGTTTGGTGGGTAGCCCATCGTCTGCGTGCTCGTCGACACGCTGCGCTACGCCATGCCGCCGCTCACCGAGAGCACCTGGCCCGTGAGGTAGGCCGCATCCTCGGTGGTGAGGAAGGCGACGACGCCCGCCACTTCCTCGGGAAGCCCGAGCCGATTCATCGGTACGAGCCGCTCGATGTCGGCCGCGTCGAACAGGCCGTCGGTCATCGGGGTGGCAATGATTCCCGGGGCGACGGCATTCACCGTCACCCCGCGCGTTGCGACCTCGAGCGCGAGCGCCTTGGTCGCCGAGTTGAGCGCACCCTTGGCGGCGGCATAGTTGACCTGGCCCCGGTTGCCGATGAGGGCGGCGATCGATGAGACACTGACGATGCGGCCCCAGCGCGCGCGGATCATGGGCATGAGGAGCGGCTGCGTGGCGTTGAAGAAGCCGTTGACCGACACATCGATGACCCGCCGCCACTGCGGGGCGCTCATTCCCGGCAGCACCGCATCGTCGTGCACGCCGGCGTTGTTCACCAGGATCTGGATCGGACCCGCGGCGAGCACCGTCTCGAGCGCAGCACGGGTTGCCTCGGTGTCGGTGATATCGAAGCAGATGACCTCGGCGCGCCCGCCCGAGCCTTCGATCTCGCGCGCCAGCGCCTGCGCAACCTCGATGCCGCGATGACAGTGGATGTAGACATGATGGCCCTCGCGTGCCAGCCGCCGGCAGATTGCGCCGCCGATCGCGCCGCTCCCGCCGGTAACGAGGGCTCGTTTGCCCGCGGCGCTCATGCGTGCGTGCCGGTGCTCGCCGGCTGGGCGCCGAAGGCGGCGTCGAACACGATGCTGGCGCGGCCGGAGAGCAGCACCCGGTCGCTCCCCGATACGGTGAATTCGTAGAGCACGGTGCGCCCATCGCCGGTGACTCTCTCAGCGGCGGCGATGAGCTCGGTCTCCAGGTCATCGAGCCGGCTCACCTGCAGCGCGACGTTGCGCACGCTCGCAAGATAACCCACGCTCGCGCCGATGCTGCCGCGCACGTGAGTCGAGACGGTGCTGGCGAGGGGGGCGCTCGCGGCGATCAGGGCGCCATGTACCGCCATCGCCTGCGCCGCGTACTCGATGCCGCAGGCGGCTCCGAGCCGTCCATGAGCGCGCAAAGGATTGTCGGGGGAGCGATGAGTGTTGCTGCGGCAGCGAATGTGCGCCGCATCCCAGGACAGCACCTCATCGAGCAGGCACATGCGGCCCTTGTGCGGGATGTGCTGCTCGATCCACTCACGGTCTAGTGGCACGGACTCACCTCGATGTGAAGGCTCTGGCTCCCCTGGTACTCGATCATCGCCGCTCCCGCCTCTGAGCGCGCGAGCCGGCGCAGCAGCGGGAGACTGCGGGCGGCGGGGATCTGCGCGCGCAAGGCCTCCAGTGGTGCATCGGGCAGCCTTTCGGCGGGCGCGGCGCACAACTGCACCGTGAGCCGCGCCAGCGAATGCGGCCGTGCCGCGGGCGTCAACAGCAGCGCGACACCGAAGGCATCCGGAATGGGGCGCACGCTCCGTATCGGTTGCGGGTAGTCCACATCATAGGCAATGAGAAGCACCGCTGTCTCATCGATGCGCGCCTGCACGAGCGCCTCGAGGAGGCCCGCGGCGAAGCTCGCATCGTAAGCGCAGAGCGCGTTCGAGGGTGCGGTAGCGCCGGTAGCGATTCCCCAATACCCGGATGAGGCGTTGTGCACCGAGTTGTGGAAGCGGGTCGGAGAGATCTGCCGGTCGGCACTGGCCAGGACCTGGCAGATCTCGTGAAGGTTTTCCCCGTCGCCCCCGGAGGATGAGAACACCGCAGGGAGCGCGGCCCGCTCGGTGCCCTCTCGCGCCGTGGCCTCGAGTCCGACGGCGAGCGCCAGCCGCACCACCTTGCCGGTGCGACGGCGCTCGGCAGGCGGCAGGCACTCGAGCGCCGGGATCGAGGTCGGGGTGGCCTCGTACGGCACCTCGCCCGCGAGCACCGAGGAGGCAGTCGGCCAGTTGCGCAGGCCAGGCCCGAGGACGCCGACGCCTTCCACCCAGGCGGTGAGCGGCGCGCTCATCCGGCCTTCCCGAGAACGAGGCTGCAGTTCGAGCCCCCGAAGCCGAAGGAATTACTCATGACGGCATCGAGCCGTGCGTGGCGGCTCTCGCGCAAGTAGTTCACCTTGAGCTGCGGATCGAGAGAGATCGTGTTGACCCCGCCCGGCAGCAGACCTTGCCGCAGGGCGAGTGCGCAGATCACCGCCTCGAGCGCACCAGCGGCACCCAGCGTGTGTCCGGTCGCACCCTTGGTCGAGCTGCCGGGGACCTTCGTGCCGAGCACCGCGGCCACGGCGCGCGCCTCAGCGGCGTCGTTGCTCGCCGTTCCGGTGCCGTGGAAATTGATGTAGTCGATCTGTGCGGCATCGAGGCTTGCTGCGGCCAGTGCCTGCCTCATCGCAGCGCCCGCGCCGCGCCCCTCCGGATGAGGCGCCGACATGTGCCACGCGTCGCTCGATTCTCCGGTGCCGAGCAGCAGCACCGCGGGTGCGGAGAGCTTGCGGTCCGCGGGCTCGAGAAGCGCAAACGCTGCAGCCTCGCCGATCGAGAGCCCCTCGCGCTCGGCGTCGAAGGGGCGACAGGGGTTGCGTGCCACGAGCTGCAGCGAATGAAATCCATAGAGCGTCGTCAGACAAAGGGAGTCGACGCCTCCGACGACTGCGGCATCGACCATGCCCGCCTCGATCGCGCGGCGCGCGGATGCGAACACCTTCGCGCTCGATGAGCACGCCGAGGAGATGACGGCCGCAGGTCCCTCGAGGCGAAGTGCGCGCTGCACGAAGGCGGCCACGGAGAAGGTGTTGTGGGCACCCCGGTAGCGAAAGTCACCGGGCAACGCACCGGTCCCCGGAGCGCGCCGCCGGTAGGCGAGCTCGGTCTCGAGGATTCCCGAGGTGCTGGTCCCGAGCCACACGCCGATGCGCGCGCGCCCGAGACGACCGGCGGCTGCGCGCACGGCCTCATCGAACCCGTCCTGCCGCAACCCAAGGTACGCCAGACGATTGTTGCGGCACTCGAATTCCTCGAAGCCCGCCGGCAGCCGCTCCTCATCGACCCCCGCGACCTCGCCCACGAAAGTCTCGAGCGTGACCGTCTCGAAGGCGCAGGGCTTCAAACCCGTGCGCCCCGCCGCCAGTGCCGCGAGCGTCGGGTCGAGGCCCCGGCCCAGGCAGCTGCTCGCGGTGAAGGCGCTGAGTGCCAGCGGCTTCACGCGAGCCTCCCGATGAGCAGCACATTCGCGAAGGGAGTGCCCTCACTCATCGGCACCGCCTCGGTGAGGAAGCCCAGCCTCTCGAGGAGCGCCCGCCACTCGTGCGCCGGACGGCAGGTGAGGTGCGGCAGCTCATGACGGCGCACGAGGGCGACGAAGCGATCGACGAGCTTGCTCAAAGCGAAACCGGCTCCGCCGTCGGCGTCACCGACGCGCAGCAGCAGTACCCCGCGCGGGGCGAGCGCCGCG
>DATGJR010000195.1:0-41206 GCA_035295065.1 Steroidobacteraceae bacterium | reverse complement strand
ACGATCGGAGTCGGCAGGTAGAGCAGGCCGAACGCTCCGACACCTTTGCGGCTCGCGCTGTTGGTAAGCGGAACGTCGGAGTTGCGGTAGGTCGAGGACCCGCTCGAGTGGCCGAACTCGACGTACTGCAGCTCCGCGGCGAGCTCAGGTATGGGACGCCAGCCCCCGATGACGCTGTAGGCGGAGCTATGCTGCCCGAAGCCGCTGACCAGTCCGGTCGAGGCATCGACCGTCCCCTTGCCGAAAGTGACACCGGCATAGGGACCGATCAGGTCATCGGCGCGCGCGCCGGTGGCGGTGCAGCCCAGCAGCAGCAGACACACGGGCCTCAGGCCAGTGTTGTATCGCCGCGCATTCGCACTTCGTCCGCGCATCGGTACGTAGCATACAGCAAGGGTGTTGGCGGTCACGGATGACGCCAGGCGCCGACAAGCCGGCAATCGTGAGCAGCGTCACAGCGTAAGCACGCTGTCAGCGCCAGTCAGCGCAGGCGCACGAGCAGGTCCTTCAGGTCCACCGCATCGCCGGCCTTCACCAGCACTTCGGCGATCTCGCCGTCGCTGTCGGCACGCACCGCGGTCTCCATCTTCATGGCCTCGAGCGTCAGCAGCTGGTCACCGCGCGCGACCCGCGCGCCGGGGAGCGCGCTGACCGTGGTGACCGTGCCCGGCATCGGCGCGCCGATGTGGCGGGCATTACCGGGCTCAACCTTGGCTCGCGGCGCACGCGCCGCGACCCGTGAGCGGTCCGGCACGCGCACCGAGCGCGGCTGACCGTTCAACTCGAAGAACACCGTACGGGTGCCGTCCTCGTGCGGCTCGCTGGTCGCGACGTAGCGCACGATGAGGGTCTTGCCGCGCTCGAGTTCCATGCTGATCTCATCGCCCGGCTGCATGCCGTAGAAGAACACGGGAGTTGGCAGGATCGAAGGATCGCCGTACTGCAGCTGCTCGCGTGCGTAGTCGAGCCAGACCTTCGGGTACATGAGATAGGAGGCGAGGTCCTCGTCCGTCACGGGACGCGGCACGCGATCGCGGATCGCCGCGCGCTCGGCCTCGAGATCGACCGGCGGCAGACGCGCGCCGGGACGCTCGCGAAGCGCCGCGCCGCCCTTGAGCACCTTGCGCTGCAGATCTTGCGGAAAACCGCCGTAGGGTTGCCCGAGCTCGCCGCGGAAGAACTGCACCACGGACTCGGGAAAGGCGACCTCGGTGTGCGGATCGAGCAGCTGCGCGCGGCTCAGGCCCGAGGTCACCATGAGAAGCGCGAGGTCTCCGACCGCTTTCGAGGTCGGCGTGACCTTGATGATGTCGCCCATCGCCGCATTCACTTCGGCGTAGGCGGCGGCGACCTCCGGCCAGCGGGCCTCGGTGATGCCGAGCGCGCGCGCCTGCTCGCGCAGATTCGTGTACTGGCCGCCCGGCATGCCGTGCACGTAAACCTCGGAAGCACCGGCACGCACATCGCTCTCGAACGCGGCATAGAGGCGGCGCACCTGTTCCCAGTACGAGGAGATGGTCCGCAGCGCCGCGCCATCGAGTCCCGGGTCGCGGGGCCCGAAGCGCAGCGCCTCGACGATCGAGCCCAGGTTCGGCTGCGAGGTGAGTCCGCTGAGCGCATCGATGGCGCCGTCGACCGCATCCGCGCCGGCCTCGATCGCCGCGAGCACGCTCGCCGCGCCGATGCCGCTGGTGTCGTGGGTGTGGAAGTGCACCGGGAGCCCGGTCTCCTCGCGCAGCGCCTGCACCAGCGTGAAGGCGGCACGCGGGCGGATGAGTCCCCCCATGTCCTTGATGCCGAGAATGTGCGTGCCGGCAGCCTTGAGCTCGCGCGCGAGCCTGAGGTAATAGTCGAGCGTGTACTTCCTCTCGTGCGGATCACTCAGGTTTCCCGTGTAGCACAGCGCCGCCTCGCACAGCTTTCCCGACTCGAGCACCGCATCGATCGCGACGCGCATGTTCTCGACCCAGTTGAGGCAATCGAAGATGCGGAACAGGTCGATGCCGCGCGCCGCGGCGCGTGCAATGAAGAAGCGCAGTACGTTGTCGGGGTAGTTGGCGTAGCCGACCGCGTTCGCCGAGCGCAGCAGCATCTGCAGCAGGATGTTCGGCACGCGCTCGCGCAGCTGCGCGAGGCGCTCCCACGGATCCTCGCGCAGAAAGCGCAGTGCGACATCGAAGGTCGCGCCGCCCCAGCACTCGAGCGAGAACAGCTGCGGCAGCAGGCTCGCATAAGCGGGGGCGATCCCCAGCATATCGATGGTGCGCAGGCGCGTCGCGAGCAGCGACTGGTGCGCATCGCGCATGGCGGTATCGGTGATGAGCACGCGCTCCTCGGCGAGCATCCAGCGCGCGAAGCGCTCGGCACCGAGCTCCTCGAGCTTCTGCCGCGTGCCGGAAGCGGGAGCCGGCAGGTTCGCCGGCGGCAGGATGGCGGCGGCGCCCGCGGCCGGCTGCGCCCGGCCGCGCACCTCCGGATTGCCGTTGACGATGGTGGCGCCGAGCCCGCTCAAGATGCGCGTGGCGCGGTCGCGCTTCGCCGGCCATCGATAGAGCTCCGGCGTCGCATCGATGAAGCGCGTCGTGTAGTCCGCCCGCGCGAAGCGCGGGTGCCTGATCAGCTGGTCGAGAAACCGCAGGTTCGTGACGACGCCGCGGATGCGGAACTCCGCAAGCGCCCGGTGCATGCGCGCGATGGTCTCCTCGGGGGTCGGCGCCCAGGCGGTGACCTTGACCAGGAGCGAATCGTAGGAGCGCGTGATGATCGCGCCGGTGTAGGCGGTGCCGGCATCGAGCCGGATGCCGAAGCCGGCGGGACTGCGGTAGGCGGAGATCTTGCCGTAGTCCGGGACGAAGTTGTTCTCCGGGTCCTCGGTGGTGATGCGGCACTGGAGGGCGTGGCCCGAGACGCGGATGTCGGCCTGCAGCGGCACGCCGCTTTCGGGCTCGCCGATGCGCTCGCCCCCCGCGATGCGGATCTGCGCCTTGACCAGATCGATCCCGGTGACCTCCTCGGTCACGGTGTGCTCGACCTGGATGCGCGGATTCACCTCGATGAAATAGCAGCGTCCGCTGTCGGCATCCTCGAGAAATTCCACGGTGCCGGCATTGCGATAGCGCGCGGCGCGGCCGATGGCGAGAGCGGCCGCGGTGACCTCGGCACGCTGCGCCTCCGAGAGGAACACCGCCGGCGCACGCTCCACCACTTTCTGGTTGCGGCGCTGCATGGTGCAGTCGCGCTCGTAGAGATGCACGAGGTTGCCGTGATGGTCGCCGAGGATCTGCACCTCGACGTGGCGCGCGCGCACCACGAGCTTCTCGAGGTAGACCTCGTCGTTCCCGAAGGCCGCGCGCGCTTCGCGGCGCGCGAGTGGCAGGAGCTCGCGCAGCTGCGCCTCGTCCTCCACCGCGCGCGTGCCGCGCCCGCCGCCGCCCCAGCTGGCCTTCACCATCACCGGGTAGCCGATCTGCCGTGCGAGGCGCGCACAACCGTCGAGCTCCTCCGGCAGCGGTCCGGTCGCGGGCATCACCGCCACGCCGGCCGACACCGCGAGCTGGCGCGCCGCCACCTTGTTGCCGAGCAGCTCCATGGTCTCGGGCCCGGGACCGACGAACACCATGCCGGCGGCGGCGCAGGCGCGCGACAGTTCCGGATTCTCCGACAGGAGCCCATAGCCCGGGTGGATGGCATCCACCTGCGCTTCGCGCGCGATCCGCAGGATATCGGCGATGTCGAGGTAGGCATCGACCGGTTTCCTGTCCCGGCCCACGAGATACGCCTCGTCCGCCTTGGTGCGGTGGAGCGAGAAGCGGTCCTCCTGCGAGTAGATCGCCACCGTGCGCAGCCCGAGCTCGTTGGCGGCGCGCATGACGCGGATGGCGATCTCTCCCCGGTTGGCGACCAGGAGACTGCGGATCCGCTGCGAGGGGGCGGCTTTCACCTTAAGATCTACCGCGAGACTCGGTGGGAAGGCCGCGTCACGCACGTGCCGCGGGCTCCGTCGATCATAGCCACTTGGGGGATCTCATGTCGCGCCCACGGAAGATTCCTTCAGCGTACCTGTCGTGGGTCGCCGCCTCGCTCCTGTGCGCAGGACCGCTGCGGGCCGCCGATCATCCGCTGGTCATCGTGATTCACGGCGGCGCCGGGGTCATCGAGCGCTCGCGCATGACGCCCGAGCACGAAGCGTCCTACCGTGCGGGGCTCGGCGCGGCGCTCGATGCGGGCTACGCGGTGCTGGAGCGCGGAGGCGCGGCGCTCGATGCGGTGGGCGCGGCCGTGCGCACCATGGAGGATGATCCGCAGTTCAACGCGGGGCGTGGGGCGGTGCTCAACCACGACGGCTTCTGCGAGCTCGACGCCGCGATCATGGATGGAACGGGACCGCGTGCCGGTGCCGTGGCGGGCGTGCACCACGTCAGGAACCCGATCGACCTCGCGCGCCTCGTCATGGACAAGTCCCCGCACGTGATGCTCGCCGGAGCCGGTGCCGAGGAGTTCGCGCTCGAGCAGGGAGTGACGCTCGTGCCGGAGAGCTATTTTATAACCCCGCAGCGCCTGCGCGAGCTCGAGGACGACAAGCGGGCTGCCGCCGCGCGCGCGCCCACGACGCCGCTGCCGATCAGGCCCGGCGGCGGCCCGAAGGGCATGGGCACGGTCGGCGCCGTGGCCCTCGACGCCCAAGGCCATCTCGCCGCGGCCACTTCCACCGGCGGCATCACCAATAAGCTCTACGGGCGCATCGGCGATACGCCGATCATCGGGGCCGGCACCTACGCGAACGAGTCCTGCGCGGTATCGGGCACCGGCCAGGGCGAGTTCTATATCCGGCAGGTGGTCGCTTACGATGTCTGCGCCATGGTGCGCTACCAGAAGATGCCGCTGGCCGAGGCCGTGCGCGCGGTAATCCATGAGAAGCTCAGGCACGCCGGGGGCGAGGGTGGCGTGATCGCTATCGATGCGGACGGCAATTACGCTATGGAATTCAACAGCGCGGGGATGCACCGCGGCGTACGCAGCTCCACGGGCAAGCGTGAGATCGCCATGTACGCGGGCGCCAACTGAAGGAGGCCGCACCATGTACTCCATCGCGATTCACGGCGGAGCGGGCGCGGTGCCGCGCGCCACGCTGTCGCCGCAACGCGAGCAACGCTACCGCGCCGGGCTCGAAGCCGCTCTCGAGAGCGGCTACGCGCTGCTCGAGCGCGGTGGCTCGAGTCTCGATGCAGTGACCGAGGCGGTGCGCATTCTCGAGGACGATCCCTGCTTCAATGCCGGCCGCGGCGCGGCCTTGACGCGCGAGGGCGCCGCGGAGCTCGATGCCGCCATCATGGACGGCGAGCGCCAGCGGGCCGGCGCGGTCGCCTCCGTGCGCCACGTGAAGAACCCGATCGAGCTCGCGCGGCGCGTCATGGAGAAGTCGCGCCACGTGCTGCTGGTGGGACCGGGGGCCGAGGAGTTCGCACTGGAGGAAGGCATCGCGCTCCTTCCCAACCTCTACTTCCGCACGCCGGAACGTGAGAGCCAGCTCGAGCACGAGCAGCGTGGCGAGCGCGTCTCGGACCTCGTCCCGCCGGGTCTGGGAACGGTCGGCGCGGTGGCCTGCGATGCCAAAGGCAACCTCGCGGCCGCCACTTCCACCGGCGGCATGACCAACAAGCGCCCCGGCCGGGTCGGCGACTCGCCGATCATCGGCGCCGGCACCTATGCAAAAAACGGGGTGTGCGCGGTGTCGGCGACGGGACACGGTGAATATTTCATCCGCACCGTCGCTGCGCACCACGTGTGCGCGGCGGTCGAGTACCGCCGTCTCACGCTCGAGCAGGCGGTGCGTGAGCTGCTGCACGACATCCTGCGCGGGCTCGGTGGCGATGGCGGGCTGATCGCGGTCGGACACGACGGCCGCATCGTCATGGACTTCAGCACCGAGGGCATGTACCGGGGGGCGCGCGATTCCTCCGGCCGGCGGGAATTGGCCATTTATCGAGGGGACGCCGCTTGAAGATCCGATACTCAACGCTCCTGGCCGCGCTGATGACACTGCTCGCCTCGCACGCCGGAGCCGCGCAATGGACCGCGGGCCGTGACTACTTCGTCCTGCCGCAGCCGCAGCCCACGAGCGTGCCGTCCGGCAAGGTGGAGGTGCTCGAGGTCTTCTCTTACGGCTGCCCGGTCTGCAACATTTTTCAGCCGACGCTCGAGCTGCTGAAGAAAGGCCTGCCGGCAAACGCTCAGCTCGCCTACCTGCCGGCCTCATTCATCCCGGCGGAGAGCTGGCCGATGTTCCAGCGAGCCTGGTTCGCGGCTCAGGCGCTCGGCATCTCCGATCGCACCCATCAGCTGATGTACGACGCGGTGTGGAAGACGGGGGAGCTCGCGACCACCGACCCGCAGACGCACCGACTGAAGAGCCCGCAACCCACCCTCGAGCAGGCAGCCAGCGCCTATGCGCGCTGGACGGGTATCAAGCCGGAGGATTTCCTGGCGACCGCCAGGTCCTTCAGTGTCGAGGTGAAGATGCACGCAGCCGATGCCCAGGTGCTTGCGATGCAGGTGCCGGGCACACCGTGCATCGTGGTCAACGGCCGCTACCGCGTAGCCGAGGACATCAAGGCGCCCGGTCAGCTGATCGCGCTGGTGCGCTACCTCGTCAGCCTGGAGAGCCCTCACTAGCCCTGGCGGGTAAGTCCCCGGGTCGACTGCCGCCTGGCGGGGCATCCGGCCCTGCGCCGCTCAGCTCCAGGCGTCGGCGCTCGAGACGATGCGGGCGAAGCGACCGTCCAGTACCAGCTCGGTGCGCTCGCGGATCTCCGCGGCGCTCACCTCGCGGCCCGCGCGCGTGCGCATCGGAAACGTAAGCGTCGCATCGGTCACGTAGCGCACCGCGAATCCGAGGTCCGAAGCATGTCGCGTCGTGGTCTCGCAGCACTGCTCGGTACGGATGCCGGTGATCAGCAGCTCGCCGATGCCGCGCTCGCGCAACCAGGCCTCCAGCGTGGTGCCGCTCGCGTCGGTGCCGAGGAGGGCCGAGTGCACCTGCTTGTGGAACACCGCGTCCGGCCGCAACGAGAGCTCCGACAGGGTGCGCACGAAACCGGAGGCGGCCGTGAAAGGATTCGCGGGATCGTCGCCCGGCTCACGGTGAAACACCTGGACCAGCGCCGCTCCGTGGGCGCGACTGCGCTCGATGAGCGACTGCAGGTTCCTGAGGAACGCCGGCAGCTCCTCGGCGCGGAAATAGGGCCGCTGGCGGAAGGACTCCTGGACGTCGATGACGATCAGCGCCTGCTTCATGGAGAACTCCGTTACGTCGGCAAGATTACCACCCGCGCCGCACTTCGCCCTAAACTACGGCGCCACCACGGCGGCGCTGCGGCGCCGCCTCATGGATAACGATAAGGTCTTCCGAGGGAGATAAAAACCATGGTGCCCAGCAAGCTCAGAATTCCGTTCCTCGCCTGCGCCACGCTCTGCGGACTCGGCGCTGCCGCCCTGGCGAACGCCGCCGACCAGCCGCCACCGCAGATCCCGACCTGCGACAAGAAGATAGGCACACTCGCGGTCACCGAGCCCGAGAACAAATGGTGGCTGCAGTACCAACTCGATTCCCCCGAAGCGCTCATCAAGGTGTTCGTGTCGCAGTCGAAGTGCTTCACGCTCCTCGACCGCGGCAAGGGCCTGGCGGCCGCGGAGAAGGAGCGCGCGCTCGCCGCCTCCGGAGAGATGCGCGGCGGCTCGAACATCGGCAAGGGACAGATGAAGGCCGCTGACTACGTGCTGGTGCCGGACCTGGTGACCAAGAACAATAATTCCGGCGGCAGCCGCATCGGCGGCGTGCTCGGCGGAATGCTCGGCGGCGTGGCGGGAGCCGTGGTGGGCGGCATAAGCCTCAAGAGCAAGACCGCGGACGTGGTGCTGACACTCACCGACGTGCGCTCCACCGAGCAGGTAGCCCTCGAGCAGGGCCACTCCAAGAAGACCGATCTCGGCTGGGGCGCGGGCGGCGGCGCCTTCTTCGGCGGCTTCGCGGCCGCCGGCGCCAGCAGCTACGCCAATACCGAGATCGGCCAGGTCGTGACCATGGCGTACCTCGACTCGTACGCGAAGCTCGTGAACGACATCAAGGGCATGAGCCTCAACGCCAAGGCCGACAATGTCACTCAGTCGGTGACGATGGCCAAGCCCGGCAAGATGTACAGCGCCGCCAGCCTCAAGGCGCCGAAGGTGCGCGACCTCGACCCCGGGATGACGCTCTATCCGAGCGGCGACAAGGACGGGATCTGGTGGAAGGTCACGGACGAGCTGGGGAACGAGGGCTGGGTGCCGTCGACGCTGTTCCAGCTGGCAAAGTAAACCGCGGCGCGGTCGCCGTGCGCCCCACGGCCGGGGCGGCGGCGGCCGCTACCAGCGGCGCACGCGTGGCCAACGCACGGGTCTCGGCGGCCAGCAGCGTCAGGCCGTGCAGGTGCGCCTCCTCGAGCTGGCGCGGCTCACCCGAGCCTGCCGCGAGGAGCAGCCCGCGCCACACCTGCGGACGTGCCGCCCAGCGGGGTCGCAGCCACTCCGCATGCCGCTCGGCGAGCGCATGGATCTGCCGCAGCGTGCAGCCGCCGATGAGCGGCGCACAGCTCGCCGACGTCCCGAGCAACAGCCGGGCGGCCCCGAGCTGGGTGCGCGCGAGGTGCCAGGCATAGGTCAGTGCGAGCCGCAGCACTTCCACCGTGCCCGGCACGGTGAAGAAGGCCGGCCAGGACGGCCGGGCGCTCTCGCCCACCTGGCCCGCGGGTGCGCGCCAGCGCTCCACGTCCGCAAAGCCCGCATCGAGCAACAGATAAGGACAACCCGCGGCGCGGCGGCGGGCTGCTCCATCGAGGCCCGGCCACAGCGCACGCACCTCCCGCAGCAGCGGGCCTGAAGCGCCGCCGTGTGTCGCGGCCTGCTCCGCGAGCAGCGTCAAGGACAGCTCGTTCAGTTCGACGAGCGACTCCAGCGTCTCCGGGCGCAGCCACGCGAGCCGCGTGCTCTCGCCGCCCGCACCGTCCTCGATTCCGCACTGCAACAGCATGGTGCCCTCCAGCCGAGCGGCCATGGTAGCGAAGCCACGCGGCGGCGCCAGAGTGGATTTGGGATTTTTTTACCAAATTTCACGGATTGCCTTTTGGTGAATTTTTACCAAAATGTGCCGATCACTGCCCGGAGGCTCACATGCGCATCTCCGACGATCGCTACAGCCGCGAGCGGCTGCGAATGGAGCTGGCATTGCGCTTCCTGCGGCATGAGGCGCGCACCCAGACCATCCGCGCCTGGACCGGACTCTCCGACGATCGCATCCGCAAGCTGTACCGCTCCTACATGCTGCAGGCGCGCCGCCAGCTGCCGCGTCACCGCGGCAAGTCGCCGCACCAGGTGGCGTACTTCACGCGCTCGCTGCGCCTGCAGCGCGAGAGTGCGGTGCTCGCGAGCGTGCTGATGCTGCTCGACGTGGTGCCGTCGCAGCCGGCCGCGACCGCGGCGCTCCCGGGCCTGACGCGCGGCGAGCAGCTGTGCCAGGCGTTCGAGGCCTACCGCACCCTGGTTCCCGGCGCGCAGATCTCCTTCGAGCACGCGGTGTTCCTCGCAAGCGCGCTGACGCGCGGCGATCAGCTGCGCCTCGGCGACTGCAGCGGCTGCGGGAGCCTGGTGGTCGCGGAGCGCTTCCCGGCGCGCGCCGTGCGCTGTCAGCAGTGTCGCCCCGGTAAATAGGCCAGAAGCCGCCTGCGGCGATTCGGGCGGACATGGCTGCCTCGCCCGCCGGGAGCCAGGGGCACGCTGATAGAATGCGCCGCCCCCATTCAAGGGTGAAAGGCGCATGGATCAGCCTCGACCCAATTTCTACGCAGGCCCCTATCTCGAGCGTCGCGCCGAGGCGCGCGAGGACCCGGAATGGGTGGCGGCCGCATGGGCCGACACTGCCACCCTCTATGTAGTCGCCCGCGGCACCGCGCAGCTGGTCACCGGCGACCCGCCGCGGGCGGCGCTCCTCACGCGCGCTGAGCCGCTGGTGCGTTCGGCGCCCGCCACGAGCCTCACCCTTCTCGGCTGGTTCCACGGCGTGCGCTGCGTGCTCATCGCGCTCCCGGCGCAACGCGAGGCCGAGGCACCCGCCGGTACGCGCTTCGAGGAGCTGCGGCCGCTGTCGGCGCTGCTGCCGGCGGATGAGGCGGGACTGCTGGCATACGCGCGGGCGCTTTCGATATGGCGCCTGCGTCACCACCATTGCGGCGTATGCGGCGCCCCCACCGCGCCGATCCGCGCCGGCCACTGCCTCGTCTGCAGCAACGCCGGCTGCGCCGAGGAGTTCTTTCCGCGCATCGACCCCGCCATCATCGTGCTGGTCTCGGACGGCGAGCGGGCGCTGCTCGGCCGCCAGGCGAGCTGGCCACCACGCCGCTACTCGACCATCGCCGGCTTCGTCGAGCCCGGGGAGAGCCTCGAGGATGCGGTGCTGCGCGAGGTCGAGGAGGAGACCGGGGTGCGGATCCTCAGCGCCCATTACCACTCCTCTCAGCCCTGGCCCTTTCCCTCGTCTCTCATGCTCGGCTTTCGGGCGCACGCGGCTGCCGGCAGCCCGGTGCTGGTGACCGGCGAGCTCGAGGACGCGCGCTGGTTCACGCGCGCGCAGCTCGCGGCGGGCGAAGCGCTCGCCCCGCCGTCGCACTCGATCTCCTGGCGGCTGATCTCGAGCTGGCTCGAGGAAGGCGGCTGAGGCGCCGTGTGCCTGCTGGTGCTCGCGTGGCAGGTGCACCCGCGCTACCGCCTGGTAGTCGCTGCCAACCGCGATGAGTTCCACGAACGCCCCGCCGCGGCGCTCGCGAAATGGCCGCAGCCGCCCGGCATCCTCGGCGGCCGGGATCTGCGCGCGGGCGGGGCCTGGCTGGCTCTCGACCGGGAGCGGCGCTTCGGTGTGGTCACCAACTTCCGGGAGCTGCAGAACCCGCAGGAGGGAGCGCCCTCGCGCGGCGGCCTGATTCCCGCCTACCTCGGGGGGCGGACCGACCCGAGCGAATTCTTCCGGCAGCTCGGGGGCGAGGCGGGAAGTTATTCCGGCTTCAACCTGCTGCTCGCCGACGACCGTTCGCTCTGGTACGGCTCGAACCGCGCCCAGCCCTTCGCCCGGGAGCTCCCGCCCGGAGTCTACGGCCTGTCCAACGAGCTGCTCGACACTCCCTGGCCGAAGCTCACCCGCGTGAAGCAGCGATTCCGGCAATGGCTCGATGAGCCGCAGTCAACCGCGGCGGGGCTGTTCGCGTTGCTCGGGGATCGCACGCAGGCGCCGGCGAGCCGCACGCTCCCCCCGGGCGGCCTGCCGCGCGAGTGGGAGCGCATCCTGTCGGCTCCTTTCGTGGTGCATCCCCAGTACGGCACGCGCTGCTCGACCGTGGTGTTGCTCGGGGACGATGCGGGGCTGTACATCGCCGAGCGGCGCTTCGACGCCGCCGGTCTCGCGTGCGGTGAAAGTGAATATCAGCTGAACGCCGGCGACTGGCCGTGAGGCTGGACGCGAGTTATGTCGGCGGCGGCGCGGAACCCGCGCGGCGCGCCGCGCTCTCATGCAAAGAGCGCCGAGCAGCTGCGCTCGCGAGGCCCTAGAATTCCCGCATCGAGATGCCGCAGCGCACCGTCAATCCCCGGGCTCGCCCGCGGCACCGGCGAGTCCCGGTGTTCGGTGCGGCGCTTCTCATTGCGGCGCTCGGCGCCGGACTCGCCCTGCCGGCGCGCGCTGCCGGCGTCAACGTCGAGGTGCACGGAGTCGATGAGGCGCTGCGCAGCAACGTGCTCGCTTACCTGAGCTTCGAGCGCTACAAGAAGGGCGGCGGCGTCGACCTCAACGCCGACATGGTGGAGCGGCTGCACAACCGGGTGGAGCGCGAGGTGCAGGAGGCGCTGCGCCCGTTCGGCTACTACGAGCCGCAGGTGAGCTCCACCGTCACCGACCTCGGGCGCAACGAGTGGCGCGTGGTGATCGACATCACGCCCGGCCGACCCGTGCTGGTGACCAGCATGGAGCTGAAAGTCACCGGCCCCGGGCAGAGCGATCCGCTCTTCAAGCGCATCCTGGCGCATCCGCTGCTCAAGGAGGGCATGCGTCTCGATCAGTCGGCTTACGAGGCCATCAAGTCCGACCTGCAGCGCACCGCCGCGACCTACGGCTATTTCGACGCCAAGCTGACGCGCAGCGAGCTGCTGGTCGATCCGCCGAGCTACTCCGCGCGCATCGCCCTCGAGATGGAGACCGGCGAGCGCTACCGCTTCGGCCCGACCACCATCGAGCAGCACGTCATCAAGGACAGCCTGGTCCGCCGCTACCTGCGCTACCACCAGGGCGACCTGTTCGACCTGACGCAGGTGCTGCGCACCCAGTTCGCACTCGATGACACTCAGTACTTCACCAACCTCGAGGTGCGCCCCGGCACCCCGGATCCGGCCACGCACGTCGTCGCGGTCGACATCCATGCCGATCCCAACCGCCGCCACCGCTACTCGCTGGGCGCCGGCTACGCCACCGACACCGGCGCGCGCGCCACGCTCGGCTTCGAGGACCACCGCATCAACGACAACGGCCAGAGCTTCAACGCGCAGCTGCAGTTCGCGCAGGTCACGCGCTACGCGGTGCAGACCGCCTATGTCTTTCCGGTCGGGGACCCGGCGGTGGAGCACTTCGCGCTCAACGGCAGTGTCGAGCAACAGATCCTCGCCGACGTCACTGCCTACACGCTGTCGGCCGGACCGAGCTTCACCGTGGTGTCCGACGGCTGGCAGCACGTGTGGAAGCTGTTCGCCGTGCGCACCACCAGCGAGGACATCAACGGCACCGCCACCGACCGGCTGCTGGTGCCGGAGGTGGATCTCGCCTCGGTGCCGAAGGATTATCTCGGCGAGCCGCTGTTCCAGTATCCGTTCGTGGCGACGCTGCGCGGCTCCGACAGCGTGCTCGGCTCGGACTCGAACTTCGTTCAGTTGCACCTGCAGCTCGAGAACGTCTTTCACCTCGGCGGCCCATGGCATCTGCTGCTGCGCGAGGAGGCGGGGGCGACCCTGGTGTCGCGCTTCTCGCAGCTGCCGGCGGTCTACCGCTTTTTCGCCGGCGGCGACAACAGCGTGCGCGGCTTCTACTACAATCAGCTGTCGCCGACCGAGCCGTTCTGCACCGTGGGTTCCAACGGCCAGTTTCTCCCCAACCCCAAGGGCGCCACTTGCGCGAGCATCGGGGGCACCACCGCGGGCTACATCAGGGTCGGCGGCAAGGACCTGATCACCGGCACCGTGGAAGTGGTCCACGACCTGCCGCGCAACTTAGGCGTCGCGACCTTCCTCGACTATGGCAACGCCTTCGATCACTTCGGCACCAAGCTCTTTTATTCGGCGGGTGTCGGGTTGCGCTTCCGCACCCCGGTGCTGACCCTCGGCATCGACGTCGCGCAGCCGCTCAATAATCCGGGCGCCGGCCCGCGCCTGCACATCAACTTCTCGCCGAAGCTGTGAGCGGCGCTCCCACCATGCGCCGCTTCCTCATCCTCGGTGCCGCCTGCCTGCTGGTGCTGCTGATCGTCGTGGTGCCGCTGGCGCTGGTGAGCCTCGCGGTGTTCACCGAGGCGGGACTTCAGTTCGTCGTGCGACACATCCCCGAGCACCTCGGTTCCGTGCGTCTCACCATCGTCGGCGTGCGCGGGACGATCGCGAGCGGTGTGCACGCCGATCGCGTGGAGGTCGATCACGAGCTGGTGCACCTCACATTCGAGGGAATCGACGGCCGCGTGGCGCTCGCGCCGCTGCTGCTGCAGACCATCCGCACGCCCGGCGGCTCGGTGCACCGCGCGCTCATCGAGGTGAAGCGGCGCACCCATCCCTCGACGCCCGGACCGCCGATCTTTCTGCCGCGCTGGCTGCTGATCAGCGTCGAGCATGGCAGCGTCGATGATGCCGTGATCCAGGTGTTCAACGGCGTGCGGCTCGAGTTCACTCACGTGAGCGGCGCGGCCGTGATCCGTCACCGCACGATCCGCGTCTTTCAGGCCCAGGGCATGTTCGGCGATGCGCGGCTCGATGCGAGCGGAGAGCTCACCGCGCGCGATCCGCTCGGCATCGAAGGCCAGGGGCGGGTGCAGTGGACGCCCGCGGGACAACCGTCCTGGAGCGTCGACGGCTCGGGCAAAGGCGATCTCGATGCCCTCAAGCTCAGCGCTCACTCCTTGAGTCCGTTCCGCGCCGACTTCACGGGTGAGGCGCTCGATCTCACCCGCCAGTGGCACATCGTGGGCAAGGCGGTCGTGGAGAACTTCGATCTTCGCGCCTGGGGCATATCCGGGCCGCTCGGCATCATGACGGCGCGTCTCGGGGTCAACTTGGATGGGAAGGGATTCACGGGTGAGGGGGCCATCGATTCGTCGGGCCTGCACGTCGGAACCTTCCAGGGACGCTTCGAGGGCTCCTTCGCCGACCGGGTGCTGACGGCGAAGTACATGGAGCTGCGCCACCCCTCCTCCGGCGCGCATGCGAGCGGCTCGGGCACCTTCACCATCGTGCCGAACGGTCCGAAGCTCGACCTCACCGGTGAGTGGCAGGACTTCCGCTGGCCGCTCAACGCGCGCGAGCCCGTGATGAAGAGCGCCGCCGGCAGCTTCACGCTCCAGGGACAGCTGCCCGACTATCACGTGCGCGCCCAGGGCACCGCGAGCGTCGGCGATACGGCAGCAAGTCACCTCGAGATGACGGGCACACTCGGCAAGGACAGTTTCGGGATCGAACAGGCGGACGTCGACCTGCTCGAGGGTCACGCGCGGGTGAGCGGCGCGGTCGGCTGGTCGCCGCGCGACAGCTGGTCGCTGAGCGGGCAGCTGACAGGCATCAATCCGGGCGCGTTGCGCGCGGACCTCCCGGGGAGTCTCAATTTCTCGGTCGCCGCCGCCGGAAGCGGCTTCGATGCGCGCGGGGACTTCAGCGCCACCGTGCAGAACTTGAGCGGCAAGCTGCGCGGAGCGCGCGCCAGCGGCGGCGGCACCGTGACCCGCACCGCCGGCGTCCTGGCATTCGAGCGCATGCGCGTCGCCGTCGGCGGCACGACTCTCGCGCTCGACGGCCGCTGCGGCAACCCGCTCGATCTGCGCTTCACTCTCACGAGCTCGGACCTGAGCCTGTTCGACCCGGCCATGCAGGGCGAGCTCGATGCCTCGGGCACGCTGCGCGGCACTGCCGCCGAGCCTGCCATCGTGGCGAGTGCCCACGGCCGAACGCTCGGGGTTGACGGCGTCGGCATCGGGCGGCTCGACGCCGACATAGACTTCAATCCCGCCGATGCGCAGCGTGCCTCGAAGATCGATGCGCGGCTTACGCAACTGAGCTATGGGGGCCACGCGCTCGAGAGCGCTGCATTCACGCTGACCGGCCTGCCGGCAGACTACCGCGTACACGCGGAAGGGCACGCCCCGGGATTGGCGCTCGCGGCGGACGCCGCCGGCGCGTATGCCCACGGAGTTTTCCAGGGCGAGCTCAAGGCCCTCACCGTAAAGGGCCGCGATCAGCTCGATCTCGCGCTCGAGCACCCCGTGGGACTGACTGCCTCGCAGCAGCGGCTGCACGTCGAGTGGCTCTGTCTGGCCGGAACCCCGGGCGCGCTCTGCGCGGATTCCGACTGGAGCCCGGAGCACTGGTCGGCCACGCTGATGAGCAACCAGCTGCCGCTCAGTGCGCTCACCGCAGGCATGACTGCGGCGGTGCAGTACCAGGGAACGGTCGACCTGCTGGCGCGAGCGGCCGGCGGGGCGCATGTGCCGGTCACGGGGAGCCTGCGCGCACAACTGCAGGACGCGGTGCTGTCGCACGCCCTCGCCAGCAAGAAGATCGAGCACACCCGCATCGGCTCGGGCACGATCACAGGCAGCGCGACGGCCGAGCTCGTGAGCCTCACCGCGTTGCTCGAGAACGGCGAGGTCGGCACGATCCGGGGCCGCCTCGACGCGCAGCGCAGCGCCGCCCGCTGGCAGGACATGCCGCTCAGCGGCGCGCTCCACGCCGAGACCTCGAACCTCGGCCTGCTGTCGCTCTACTTCCCCGACATCGATCGCGCCGCGGGAAAGCTGCACGCCGACGTGAATTTCGGCGGCACCCTCGGTGCCCCGCTCCTCGATGGAGCGGTGCAGCTGGCCGACGGGGAGCTCGATCTCTATCAGGTGAATCTCGGGCTGCGCCGGATCGCGCTGGCCGCCACGCTCGGGGAAAAAGGCCTCGACTTCACCGGCAGCGCCCAGGCCGGCGCCGGCAGCGCCGCCGCCAACGGGCATCTCGAATGGCGCAACCTCCTCCCCTACGGCAAGGTGCATCTCGAGGGCACGAGCCTGCGCCTGGTGGACACCCCGGAGGCGCAGATCGACGCTTCCCCTGACCTCTCCTTCGATGTCTCCGGACGACGCATCGAGGTGACGGGCAAGGTGGCGGTGCCGTTTGCCAACATCGCACCCAAAGACATCACCAACGCGGTTCGAGCCTCGCCCGATGAGGTGATCGTCGGCAGCGAGCCGGAGAATCCGGCGGAGCGCTTCGAGGTGATGAGCACCATCACGGTCGTGCTCGGCGAGAAAGTCTCGGTCGACACTTCGGGACTGACCGGGCGGCTCACCGGCAGCGTCACCATCCGCAGCGGTTACGATGCGATCACCCGCGCGAGCGGTGAGCTGTCGGTCGCGGACGGCAAGTACCTCGCCTACGCGCGCAAGCTCGATATCCAGCGCGGCCGGCTCATCTTCAGCGGCGGCCCGATCGATGACCCGGGGGTGGAGCTGCGCGCCATCAAGGAGTTCCCCGACGTGACCGCGGGCATCAACGTGCGCGGCACGCTGCTGCAGCCGCGCATGTCGTTCTTCTCCGACCCCCCGCTGCCGCAGTCGCAGATCGTGTCTCTGATCCTCTCGGGCGGATCGACACAGGGGACGCAGACTGCGAGCAATGCGGCACTGGGTCAGGGCGCGGCGCTGCTCGCCGCCCAGGTGGGCTCGCGCGTCGGCCTGCCCGATGTAAGTCTCGAGACCGACCCGATCGCGAATGAGACCTCACTCGTGGTCGGCCGCTATCTCTCGCCGCGCCTCTACGTGAGTTACGGCGTGAGCCTCACCGAGACGCTGAATACGCTCAAGCTCCGTTACACGCTGGGCGATCACTGGGTGATCAAGACCGAGCTCGGCACGGCGCGCGGCGCCGACCTGGTGTTCTCGATCACCAAGTAGAGGGTGCGGTCCGCTACTTGCTGCAGTCGCCGACGCGCCTGGCGCTCATCTTGACGGTGATGTTGCGGCCCTGTTCGCCGGTGCTGACCATCGTCCCCTGGAAGGAGTCGGCGGCGAAGCTGCCCTCGAAATGCGCCGTGCCGCGCGGGCACTCTCTGGTGAAAGTCACCTGATTGCCGACGATGCTGTGGTCGGTGACTTTGCAGCGCGAGGCGTCGTCCCCGGCGCGGCCCTGCGACAGCTGCTGGCTCACGTGATCGAGATCGGTCTGCGTGATGCAGTGCTGGGTGACGTGCGGCTGCTGCATCATCGCCAGTGCCTGCGGCGGCATCCTGGCCGCCACATCCGGCGGCAGCTGCACATCCGCCGTACTGGTGAACTCGTAAAGGCCCGGCCGCAGATTCAGCGTCTGGGCGTAGGCGATGGATGCGGTGGCGGCGGCCAGCCACGCAGTCCGGCGAATGAGCGAGCGTCGTGAGGGCATGGACCTTCTCCTGGCAGACGGCGCGGCATTCTAGCGGCTGCCGGGGGCCCTTGACTCGCATGCATGAATATGCACAATGCTTGCATATTTATGCCAACGGAAATCCGCCCGTGGTGAGCGATGCGCAGCAGCTGCAGCGGCGGGGCGCCATCATGCGCCTGCTGCGCACGGGCGCGGTGCGCAGGCAGCAGGAGCTGGTGCGCCTGCTGAAGAAGGAGGGGCATGACGCCACCCAGTCCTCGATCAGCCGCGATCTGCGCGATCTCGGGGTGCTGAAGGCGAGCGGCCGCTACGTGCTGCCGCCCGATGAGCTGGCGCGGGCCAACGGCGACTTCGAGGCGCTGGCGCAGTTCGTGCGGGAGCTGCGCCGTGCGGGACCCTCGATCACGGTGCTGCGCACCACCATCGGCGCGGCGCAATCGGTCGCCGTCGCCATCGACAAGGCTGAATGGCCCGAAGTCGCCGGCACGATCTCGGGCGACGACACCATCTTCATCGCCACGGCCAATTCCCGCGCTCAGGAGGAGCTCGTGTCGCGCCTCCGCGCCCTGTTCGGAATCTGAAAGCCCATGCCCACCCCCATCGTCCTCGCCTATTCGGGCGGACTCGACACCTCGTTCCTGGTGCCCTGGATCGCCGAAACCCACCACCGTCCGGTCATCACCGTGACGGTCGACACCGGCGGCATCGACGCCGCGGCCGCGCGTACCCTCGCGGAGCGCTCGCGCGCACTCGGCGCCGTCGCACACCACCAGGTGGATGCGCGCGCCGCCTACTTCGAGCAGGTGCTGCGTTTTCTCATCATGGGGAACGTGCGCCGCGGGGCGCTCTATCCGCTGTGCGTCGGCGCCGAGCGCGTCATGCAGGCGCAGACCATCGCGCGCATGGCGCGGGAGCTTCAGTCCGACACCGTGGCGCACGGCTGCACCGCCGCCGGCAACGACCAGGTGCGCTTCGAAGTGGCGCTGAGGACGCTCGCGCCGGATCTGAGCGTGCTGGCGCCGGTGCGCGACCACGCATTCAAGCGCCAGGAGGAGCTCGAGTACCTCACCTCCCGCGGCCTGCCGGTTGCGCCGACCGGAGCGGCGTACTCGGTGAACCGGGGACTGTGGGGCGTCACGATCGGTGGCAAGGAGACGCTCACCTCCTCGGGAAGCCTCCCCGAGGAGGCCTGGCTCCTCACACGCGAGGCTTTCACGCGTGCGCGCCCGGCGGAGCGCCACGTGCTCTCCTTCGAGCGGGGGCGTCCGAGCGCGCTCGACGGCCGCGCGAGCCCGGCGGTGGAGATCATCGAGAAGCTGGAGGCGCTCGCCGCGCCCTTCGGCATCGGCCGCGGCATTCACCTCGGCGACACCATCATCGGCACCAAGGGACGCGTCGCCTTCGAGGCGCCCGCGGCGGAGGTACTGCTCACCGCGCACCGCGAGCTCGAGAAGCTCACCCTCACCGCTCGCCAGCAGCGCATCAAGGAGCAGCTGGCAGCGCCTTACGGTGACCTCGTGCACGAAGGCCAGCTGCTCGATCCCGTGTGCCGTGACATCGAGGCGCTCCTGCTCTCCTCCCAGGAGCGCGTCACCGGCGAGGTGCACGTGAGGCTGCAGACCGGCAATCTCTTCATCGAAGGGGTGGAGTCGCCCTACTCGCTCATGGCGGCTTCGCGCGGGGTCTACGGGGAAGCGGCTGGCGAGTGGTCGCCCACCGACGCCCTCGGCTTCTCGCGCATCGCCGCGCTCCCCGGCGTTTTCTACACACGAGCCGGCGAGCGCGCCGGGCGTGCGGCACGGGAGGGCTGAGATGGTCGGCATGCGCAGCGTCATCGTCGACAAGCTCGCCTCGGTCACGCAGGCCTGCGGCCTGTCCCACGAGGTGCGCATCGCCACCGACATCCCGGCGGAAGAAGGCGTTGTGATCGTGGTCGAGGTGCTCAACAACAAATCGACCTACAACACCCTCGAGCTCGTCAGCGGCCGCATGGCCAAAGTCGGCAAGGGAGACATCGTGGCCGGCGCGCTCGGCCACCGGCAGGCGCTGTTCGGCTACTCCGGGCACGTGCCCTCTGCAGTGCAGCCCGGCGATGTGCTGCAGATGCTCAACATCGGCGGCGTGCTGGGAGTGTGCGACTCGATCAACCCCGAGAAGGGCAAGCCCTTCGACTGCCGCGTGCTCGGCGTGGCGCTCAACTTCCCCTACCTGGGCGAGCGCATCGGCGTGCCGGCACGGGCCGGTTACAAGCGGCTCGATGCGAATGCCGCGCTCGACACGCGCGGTGTACCGGTAGTGGCGCTCGCGGGCACCTGCATGGAGGCCGGCAAGACCGCCGCGGCATGCGCCATCGTGTCGCGCATGCGCCACCGCGGGCTCATCGTCGATGCGTTCAAGGCGACCGGCGTGTCGCTGCGGCGCGATATCCTCGCGATGGAGGATGCGGGCGCGCGCCGCTGCGCGATTTTCACCGACCTCGGCGTCGTCACCACGACGCGCGTCAACGGGCCGGCGCTGACGCGCACCATGCTGACCGAGCTCGCCGCGGCCAAGCCCGATGTCGTGGTGTTCGAGCTCGGTGACGGCATTCTTGGGACCTACGGGGTGGACGCCATCCTCGAGTGTGCCGACATTCGCACCGCACTCACGGGCGTCGTGTTGTCGGCCAATGACCCGGTGGCCGCGTGGGGCGGCGTCAAGCTGCTGCGCGATCGCTTCCGCATCGAGCCGTGCGCCGTCACCGGGCCCTGCACCGATAACCAGGTCGGTGTAGAGATCGTCACGACGCAACTCGGCGTGCCGGCCTTCAACGCCATCAGCAATGCCGCCGCACTCGGGGATCGCGTGATCGAGGCGCTGGGGCTCGCCGCAGCCGCCGCCGCATGAACGCGCGCGCAGCCAACGATGCGGGCGAGCGCCTCCCTGCGGTGGTTCTCGGCGGAACCGGCTACGTGGCCGGGGAGCTGCTGCGGCTGATCGCGGGACACCCGCACCTGGTGCTCGCCGCGGTGATGTCGGAGGGCTCGCCAGGGGATGCGGTTGCGGGCGCGTTCCCGCACCTCGTGTCCGCCTACCCGCAGACGCGCTTCGCGACGCTCGCGCAAGCGACGCGGCAGCTCGCCGAAGCGCCGACCGCGGCGCTGTTCTCAGCCGCTCCCCACGGCGTCTCGGCGGGGCTGATCGACACCGTGCTCGCCGCCGCCGCGCGCGCCGGAAGCAAGCCGCGGGTGGTGGATATCTCCGCCGATTTCCGCTACCCCTCGAGCGAGCAATACGCGGCGGTCTACGGACACGCGCACGCAGCCGCGGCACGGCTCGGCGAGTTCAGCTGCGCGCTGCCCGAGCACCTGCAGAAGCTCTCGACGCCGCACGTCGGGCATCCGGGGTGCTTCGCCACTGCGGTGCTGCTCGCCGCGGTGCCGCTGCTCGCGCTCGGCCTCGTCGAGCCGCTGCTGTTCGTGAGCGGGATCACCGGCAGCACCGGCTCGGGCCGCAAGCCCGTCGAGGGCACACACCATCCGCTGCGCCATGCGGATCTCTATGGCTACAACGCGCTCAGGCACCGCCACGCCCCGGAGATCGTCGCCTGCGCGCGCGCCGCGAGCGGCGTCGAGCCGCAGCTTGCCTTCGTGCCGCACTCGGGCCCCTTCGCACGCGGCATTCATGTCACGGTGCAGGCGCGCCTCACGCGGGCGCTCGATACGAGCGAGGCCTGCGGCGCGCTGCGCGAGTACTACGCACGCGCGCCGTTCGTGCGGGTTGCCGAGCGCTCCCCGCACCTCAAGGAAGTGGTGGCGAGCAACTACGCTCATCTCGGGGCGGCAGCCGAGGGGGGCACCATTGCCGTCATGTGCGCGATCGACAACCTGGTGAAGGGCGCGGCGGGCGGCGCCGTGCAGTGGATGAACCGGATGCTCGGCTTCAGTGAGACCGCCGGCCTCACGCAGCCCGCGCCCGGCTGGACCTGAAGGCGACCGATGGCCAAGAGATCCCAGACCGCGACCGTGCCCGCTGCGCGCACCACCCTCAAGCCGCCGCAGCGCGATTTCCAGGCGCAGGTGTTCGCGCAGTACCCGCTCGAGATCGCTTCCGCGCAGGGCGTGTGGCTCACCAACAGCCGCGGTGAGCGGCTGCTGGATCTCTATGGCGGACACGCGGTCGTGGCGCTCGGCTACGGCCACCCGGAGTGGACGGCGGCGCTCGCAGCGCAGGCGCAGCAGTGTCAGTTCCAGAGCAACGCGGTGGCGATGCAGGTGCGCGCCAAGGCGGCGCGCCGCCTGGTGCGCTTCTCCAAGCTGCCTTTCGGCAGCGTCTTCTTCGTCAACAGCGGCGCCGAGGCGAACGAGAATGCCCTCAAGGTGGCGCTGCGCATGACGGGCCGCGCGCACGTCGCCGCCATCGAGGGCGCCTTCCACGGGCGTACCGCCGCCGCCGGCGCCGTCACCTGGGGCGCGCAGGCGAAGTGGTACGGCTATCCGCGCACGCCGTTCGACGTGAGCTTCATTCCGCGCGGCGACGCCCAGGCCATCGGCGCGCAGGTGACGCGCGACACCGCGGCGGTGATCGTCGAGCCGGTGCAGGGGCTCGCGGGCGCGGTGGTGCTCGGCAAGCCCTTCCTGGCGGCGCTGCGTGCACGGTGCGATGAGGTCGGGGCGCTCCTGATATTCGATGAGGTGCAGTGTGGCATGGGGCGCACCGGCGAGCCCTTCGCCGCCAATCTCTTCGGGGTGCGGCCCGACATGCTCACCACCGCCAAGGCGCTCGGCAACGGCTTCCCGGTGGCGGCGCTCATGCTCTCGCCGATGGTCGCCGCCTCGCTCAAAGTGGAGTCGCTCGGCACCACCTTCGGCGGTGGCCCGATGGCGTGCGCCGCCATCAATGCCGTGCTCGCCGCCATTCGTGAGCAAAAGCTCCTCGAGCGCGTGCGGCGCCTCGGCGCCTACATCCGCCGCACCTGCATCGTAGGTCCGGTCACCGCGGCGCAGGGGGCGGGGCTGCTGGTCGGACTGCGCACCCGCCGGCCGGCGAAGGAGATCCACGCCGAGCTCATCGAGTGCGGGATCCTCGCCGGCACCTCCGCCGACGCCCACGTGCTGCGCCTGCTGCCGCCCTACATCCTGGAGGAGCCGCACGTCGATGCACTGCGCGATGCGCTCAAGGATCTCGATCCGTGAAGCGCTTCGTATCCCTGAGCGAGCTCGAGCGCGAGGAGGTGCTGTCGCTCCTCGAGCTCGCGCGCCGACTCGAGCGGGGCGGCGAGCCGCGGGCGCTCGCCGGCAAGATCCTCGGGCTCCTCATGTTCAACCCCTCGCTCCGCACCCTCGCCTCGTTCCAGGCGGCGATGGCGCGCCTCGGCGGCAGCTCCTTCGTGATCCACCCCGGGCACGGCAGCTGGCAGCTCGAGACACGCGAGGGGGCGCTGATGGACGGCGCCGCCGCCGAGCACGTGCGGGAGGCGATCCCGGTGCTCTGCTCCTACTGCGATGCCCTCGGCATCCGCGTGTTCGCGGAAGGCAAGAGTCTCGAGAGCGATCTCGCCGAGTCGAGCTTCAATCCCATGGCGGAGCTCGCCGACAAGCCGCTCATCAATCTCGAGTCCGCGCTCGATCATCCCTGCCAGGCGCTCGCCGACTGGAAGACCATGGACGATCTCGGCGTGCCGCGCTCCGGGCGCTTCGTGCTCTCCTGGGCCTGGCATCCACGAGCGCTGCCGCTGGCCGTACCGGCCGCGGCGCTGCACATGGCGGCGCTGCGCGGCATGGAAGTGATCGTGCTGCGCCCGGAAGGCTTTGCGCTCCCGGCTGCCGTCATGGAGCGGGCGCGGCGCGCGGCCGCCGCCACCGGCGGGTCGCTGCGCGAAACCCCCGAGCGCGCCGAAGCGCTCGAGGGAGCCGAGGTCGTCTACGTCAAGGAGTGGGGCGCGACGATGAGCTACGGAGATGCCGCGGGCGATGCGCGGCTGCGCAGCGCGCTCAAGGACTGGTGCGTGCGCAACGACTGGCTGGCCCGCGCCGCACCCGAATGCCGCGTCATGCACTGCCTGCCGGTGCGGCGCAATACCGCCATCGCCGATGAAGTGCTCGACGGGCCGCGCAGCGCCGTGCAGCGCGAAGCCGCCAACCGCCTCACCGTGCAGATGGCGGTGCTCCACTCCCTGCTCAAGTCCTGACCTCCGGAAAGTAGTCGCACCATGATCATGCATCGCAGCGACCAGGCCCTCGCGATCCGCGCCCTGAAGAGCGCGGCACCTTACATCCGCATGTACAAGGGCAAGACCTTCGTGGTGAAGGCCGGCGGCGGGGTTTTCGCCGAGCCCGAGCTGACCCGCTCGCTGGTGGAGCAGATCGGCATCCTGCATTACTTCGGCGTGCGCGTGGTGCTGGTGCACGGCGGCGGGCCGCAGCTCACCGAGCTCTCCACCGCCCTCGGTGTTCCGACGCAGATGATCGCAGGGCGCCGCGTGACGGACGCGCGCTCGATCGAGGTCACCGCCATGGTGCTCAACGGGCTCATCAACACGCGTCTCCTCGGCATGTGCCGCGACCTCAACGTGGACGCCGTCGGCATCAGCGGCGTGGATGCGGGTCTGGTGCGCGCCCACAAACGCCCGCCGGTGCGCGTGAGCGAGGACGGCGAGCCGGTCGACTTCGGCTTCGTGGGCGACATCGACGCGGTCGACACCACGGTGCTTCGCAAGTTGCTCGACAACGGGCTGATGCCGGTGGTGAGCCCGCTGTCGGCCGATGCATCGGGGACCCTCCTCAACATCAATGCCGACACCGTGGCGGCGGCGCTCGGCGCCGCGCTCGGAGCCGAGAAGCTGATCCTGTGCACGGGAACGCCGGGAATCCTCGGTGCGGTCTCCGATCCGGGATCACTCATCTCCTATACGGACCTCGCGGGCCTGAAGCGCCTGCGCGAGTCGGGCCAGATCGCCGACGGCATGCTGCCTAAGGCCAAGGCGATCGAGGATGCGATCCGCGGCGGCGTGCGGCGGGTGCACGTGGTCTCGTATCGCTCGCCGGAGGGCATCCTCGGGGAGGTGTTCACCAACGAAGGCACCGGGACGTTGATCGTGGCCGACGTCAACGCACTCACCGCGGCCGAACAGCAGGCGACGCCATGACGCGCCTGTGGGACAAGGGCACGCCGCTCGATGAGCGCGTGCTGCGCTACACGGCCGGCGAGGACTACGCCATCGACGACCGCCTGGTGCGCTATGACGTGCGCGCCTCCATCGCCCATGCCGAGATGCTCAACGCCCAGGAACTGCTGTCGCTCACCGATCTCGATGCCATCCGCGAGGGCCTCACCGCGCTCGCGGAAAGCCATGCGCGCGGGGAGTGGCGTGTCGAGCTTCAGGATGAGGACGGGCAGACCGCACTCGAGCGGCGGCTCACTGAGCGCATCGGCATCGCCGGGCAGCGCATCCATCTCGGGCGATCGCGCAACGACCAGGTGCTCACCGCCATCCGCCTGTACCTGCGCGAGGCCACCGAGGAGCTGAGCAGCGGCGCGCTGCAGGTGGCGGAAGCCCTCGATGAGCTCGCCGCCCGCGAGGGTGGCACCGGACTTCCCGGCTACACGCACATGCAGCAGGCGATGCCGAGCTCGGTGCCGCTGTGGGCCGGCGGCTTCGCCGCGGAGCTGCGCGATGACGCCGAGGGTCTCGGCGAGGTGCGGCGGCGCCTGTCGCGCAGCCCGCTGGGTTCCGCGGCCGGGTACGGCACGCCGGGGCTGCCGATCGATCGCGATGCGACACGCGCGGCGCTCGGATTCTCCTCGGTGCACGAGCCCGTCACCGCGGTGCAGCTCTCGCGCGGCAAGGCCGAAGCACAGCTGCTCTTCGAGATCACGCTTCTCATGCAGGATCTGGCGCGCTTCGCCTCCGACGTGCTGCTGTTCGCCACCAGGGAATTCGGCTTCGTGAGGCTCGCGGAAGCTTTCACCACCGGCTCCTCGATCATGCCGCAGAAGCGCAACCCCGACCTGTTCGAGCTCGTTCGCGGGCGCTCGGCGAGCGCGCTCGCGTGCCTGACGGAAGCACTCGCCGTGTGCGCCAAGCTCCCCTCCGGCTACCACCGTGACCTGCAGCTCATCAAGTCGCCGCTGTTCCGTGCCATCGACGTTGCGCTCGATACGCTCGCGATCCTGCCGCCCGCGATCGCGGCGATGCAATTCAACCGCGAAGCGATCAAACTGGATCCGGCGATCCACGCCGCCGAGCAAGCCAACCGCCTTGCGGTGCGCGAGGGCATTCCGTTCCGCGAAGCCTACCGGCGCGTGGCGGCCAGTCTCAGGGAGTGAGGGAAGCGCGATGCTCAAGTTGCTCGGTATCTCCGGGAGTCTGCGCCGTGGCTCCTACAACTCGGCGCTGTTGCGCGCGGCGACCCGTCTCATGCCGCAGGACTCGACGCTCGAGGTGGCGAACATCCGCGGCATTCCGCTCTACGACGGCGACGTCGAGGCACAGGGAATCCCCCCCGCCGTCAGTCAGCTGAAGGAAGCCGTGGTGAAGGCGGCCGGCGTGCTGCTGGTCACTCCCGAATACAACAACAGCATTCCGGGAGTCTTCAAGAACACCATCGACTGGCTGTCACGCCCCAACTCCGATGCCAGGCGCGTCTTCGGCGGCAAGCCCTTCGCGGTGATGGGCGCGAGCCCCGGCGGTTTCGGCACGATTCTCTCGCAGACCGCATGGCTGCCGGTGCTGCGGACGCTCGGAACACAGTTCTGGACCGGCGGACGGCTGCAGGTCTCACGGGCGGGTGTTGTGTTCGACGACGCAGGGAATCTGCGCGATGCAGCCATCGAGGAGCAGCTCAAGCAGTTCCTCGCGGGCTACGTGGGGTTCGTGCGGCGCGCGACGTCAGTCAGCGACGAAACAAAGTCTTAATCCCCGACCCCATCCGTCCTACCCGGGAAACGGGCGGCGGACTACTACCCCGTCCCCGGGCGTTGCTCACAATGCCCGCATCCTCTACCACCGGGCCTACGCTGACGCCTCGTACGGTGTGTGGCGCGCCCGACCATAGGTAATTTCGCCATGAAAGCAGTCATATCAAGGACGATTCCATTCGTGGTCGCACTGGCCGCGGGGAGCCTCCTCGGGGGCATCGCGGGTGCGCGCGCGGACACCTCCACCAACACCGCGGATACCACCAGCACCAGCACCAGCACCTACAACCCCACGGACTACGTGACTCCCTACGGTCCTTATGTCGGAATCGGCTGGGGCCATTTCAATCTGCATCTCGACAACCTCGATGAGGTCGGTCAGCAGGTCAACAGCATCGTGCATTCCGGGCACGATGCCTGGAAGGTGCAGCTCGGTTACCGCTTCACCCCGTACTTCGCCCTCGAAGGCGACTACATGAACTTCGGCACGTCGAGCGATACCTTCGTGGGAACCGGCTCGAACGGCAACTACAACCTGCACATGAGCGGCTTCGCGCCCTACGGCGTGCTCACGCTGCCGATCGGGCCGGTGGAGCTCTACGGCAAGGCCGGCTGGCTCTACTACAACTCCGATCTCAGGGTGAACCTCAATGCACCGGGAACGGAGCTCCTCGAGTCGAGCCATTCGCACAGCGACTTCACCTGGGGTGGCGGCCTGGGCGTGACCGTAGCCCGCCACGTCAACGTGAGCGCGGAATACGACCGCATCAAGGTGATCAACGCCCCCGAATCGAATGCGCTGTGGCTGAACGTCGCGTGGCGGTTCTAGTTTGATTAATGGGATGGACCCATCCCCTCTTTAGACGGCGTCACCTAGGTGCGCCAGCATGAGGACTGGTTTGGTTCTCAGTGCAAACAAGAGGAGATGGGCCCATGAGGAAGATTACGACCCTAGGGATTGACCTGGCAAAGGATGTCTTTCAGTTGCACGGTGTCGATGAGCTTGGCGCCGTAGTGCTGCGTCGACAGGTCAGGCGTGGACAATTGCTGCGAACCATTGCGCAACTGCCGCCGTGCTTAGTCGGTATGGAGGCCTGTGCGAGTGCCCACCACTGGGGGCGACAGCTCGGGCGTCACGGTCACACCGTTCGCCTCATGAGTCCTCAGTTCGTCAAGCCCTACGTGAAGAGTCAGAAGAACGACCCGGCGGACGCGGAGGCGATCTGCGAGGCCGTTCAGCGGCCGAGCATGCGTTTTGTACCGCTCAAGAGCTTCGAGCAGCAAGACTTCCAGACCGCACATCGGGCGCGACAGGGCTTGATGCAGGAGCGCACGGCGATCATCAATCGCATGCGGGGACTGCTCGGAGAATACGGGGTAATCCTTGCGCGCAAGCCCGCTACAGTTCGGCGGGAAGTGCCTGACGTCCTGGGTGATGCCAAGAATGATTTGACGGTGGTGGCCCGCGAACTGATCGCCGAGCTCTTCGAGCACTTCCGCGATCTGGAGCAGCGGATCGCGCGTATTGACGCGGTGATCGAGCGTCTTGGCAGCGCGCACGAGACCGTCAGGCGCCTGCAGACGGTCCCGGGCATCGGTCTGCTGACAGCCACGGCCCTGGTCGCCGCGGTCGGCGACGCCCGCGCGTTCAAGAATGGACGGCAAATGGCAGCCTGGGTGGGGCTGGTTCCACGACAGATCTCCAGCGGTGGCAAGGCCCGGTTAGTCGGCATTACTAAGCGCGGTGACAGATACCTGCGGACGCTTCTCATCCATGGAGCTCGAGTCATAGCCACCTGCGCAGAGCGACAGAAACGGCCTGCCCATCAATGGCTGAATGCCGTGCGGGAGAGGCGCGGAAAGCAGCGCGCGTACGTCGCACAAGCGAACAAGAACGCGCGCGTCGCCTGGGCGGTGATGACCAGCGGACAGTCCTATCGAGCACCGACGACTATGGCCGCGTAGGCACCGATGGGCGCAATGGAACGAATAGCGCGTGAAGTTTGAGGAGGAGACTTCCTACCAGCGATTGCTCAGGCGATGACACAGTGATGGCGCGGCCGAAAACGGCCTCGGCGGAACCCTGTTTTTGCCCAGGGTCCTCAAGACCGATTGATTGACCAGGACGCCGAGTGCTTATCCCATCGGGGCCCGGGGGTACTGACTCCCATCAAGAGGCCGGATATATGGCAGCAATCGGACGTGCCACGCGAATCAAGCCTTGCTGCGGGATCGGAGGTCGCTTCGAGAGAAGATCTGCGTTGATATCGGGGATGGGTCCATATATGGCCGAAATTGCCTTCGGCAATTTCGGCAGACATTACTTCGTCGACCGCCGGCAAAAAGCGTGGTTTTTGCCCGCTACTCCGCTCCCGGCTGCACCTCGGGCGCGGCGCGGGCGAACTCCGGGAGCGATTCGAGATGCGCGGAGATCGCCTGCAGCCGCGGGTAGGGCCCGAGGTCGCAGCGGTAGCGGCGCGCGTTGTACATCTGCGGCACCAGCAGCACGTCGGCGAGCGTCACCGAGTTACCGAACATGTGGCGGCCATCGCCGGTAGTGCTCACCTGCTTCTCGAGCGCCTCGAAGCCGCGCGCGATCCATCTTGCGTACCACGCATCCACTGCGCTCTCGCCGGCGCGCAGCGGGCCGGTCTTGAGATAGGCGAGAACGCCTGAGTTGTTGAGCGGGGCCATCTCGCAGGCGATGGCGAGCGCGAGCGCGCGCACCCGCGCACGGCTCAGCGGCTCGCGCGGCAGGAGCGGAGGCTGCGGGTGGGTCTCTTCCAGATACTCGATGATGGCGAGCGATTGAGTGAGCACGTCCGCTCCATCGAGGAGCGAGGGGACGAGCCCCAGCGGGTTGATGGCCAGGTACTCCGCCGTGCGTTGCGCGCTTACCGGCGGGCGCACGTCGATCACCACGGACTCGTAGGGGAGCTTCTTCAGATTGAGCGCAATGCGCACCCGGTAGGAGGCCGAGCTGCGGAAGTAGTGATACAGCTTCATTCGGGCTCGACGATGGTGTTGGTGAGCACTTCGAGCCCCTCGATGCCTCCTTCGATACGGTCGCCGGGCTTCAGCGGTCCGACCCCCGAGGGGGTGCCGGTGAACACCAGGTCTCCCGGCTGCAGGGTATAGAGCGTCGAGAGCTCGGCGATGAGATGCGGCACACCGAAGATCATCTGACCGAGGTCCGACTCCTGCCGGCGCTCGCCGTTGACGGCGAGCCAGATGCGGCCCCGCGATACGTGCCCGCGGCTCGCCGGACGAATCGCGGCGACCGCAGCCGAGTGATCGAAGCCCTTGCCGATATCCCAGGGGTTGCCGCGGTCCTTGGCCGCCTTCTGCAGATCGCGCCGCGTGAGGTCGTTCCCCGCGGCGTAGCCGAAGACATGATCGAGCGCCGCCGCGGGCTCGATGCGTGCGCCGCCACGGCCGATCGCCACGACCAGCTCGATCTCGTAGTGGAAGTTGGTGGTGCGGGGGGGATAGGGGATCGGCGCGCCGTTGGCGACCACCGCGTCCGCGGGCTTCATGAAGAAGACCGGGGGCGAAGCCGCGGGGTCGCGGCCGAACTCGCGGATGTGGTCGAGGTAGTTCAGACCGACGCAGTAGATCCGATGGACCGGGAAGCGCCCCCCGCCCTCCACTGCGACGGCCGGCGTCCCCGGCGGCGGCAGAACGAACTCGCTCATGCGCAGAGATTGCCACCCCTCGGGCTGTCAGACCAGTGTGCTCATCCGCAGCCCATGTCCCAACCGGAGGCAATTAATCCATACTTGCTCCATGAGCATCTGGCGCACCGCAGCCACCCCCGAGCAGCTCACCGAGCGCAGCAGCCGCACGCTCCCCGGTCACCTCGGCATCCGCGTCACCGAGGTGGGTGCGGATTTCCTGCGCGCGACCATGCCGGTGAATGAGCGCACGCACCAGCCCTACGGCGTGCTCCACGGCGGCGCCTCAGTCGCGCTCGCGGAGACCGTCGGCAGCATGGCAGCCATGCTGTGCGTCGATCCGCAGTACCTGGTGATGGGACAGGAAATCAATGCCAACCACCTGCGCAAGGTGACCTCGGGACTGGTCACCGCGACCGCCCGGCCGTTCCACATCGGCAGATCGAGTCACGTGTGGCATATTGAGATTCGCGACGAGCAGGACCGACTGGTGTGCGTGTCGCGGCTGACGATGGCCGTCGTCGAGCGAGCAGGAGTTTCCGATGCCCGATAGCCTCACCCCGCCCATGACCGCCGATCCACCGCACGTCGACGAATCGCTGGTCACCTACACCAACGTCGTTTATGCGCTGCATTCGCTGTCGGTGCTCATCGGGCTCACGACCTTTCACACCGTGGTGGGGAGCTTCGTGTGGGGGCTGCCGTCGATCATCGCGGTGATCATGAACTACGCGCGCCGCTCGGCCACCCACGGCACCTATCTGGAGTCACACTTCAGATGGCAGATCCGCACCTTCTGGTACGCGGTGCTGTGGAGCATCCTGATCTTCGCGGTGGCGCTGCCGCTCGTGTTGATCCTGGTCGGCATTCCGCTCCTCATCCTCGGCCACTACGCGCTCGCCATCTGGATCATCTACCGCATCGCGCGCGGCTGGCTGGCGCTGCGTGACAAGCGGGCGATGTATATCGCGTGAAGAGGATGCTGGCCGCGGCGATCCTGGCTGCCCCCGTGCTGCTCACCGCGGGCTGCGGTCAAAAGGGTCCGCTTTATCTTCCCGAAAAGGGGGCCGTGGTGGTGAAAGCTCCGCCGGCCGCAACGCAAGGACAACCTCCGCCCGCCGCCACGAGTCCCGCGGCCTCGCCGCCTGCGCCCCCTGCATCCGCGGTGCCGGCGACACCCAGGCGAGACAGCAAGGACCAGGATCAGGACTCGCCGCCGAAGCCTTAAGCCCTGATCAGGCCGCGGAGCGGCCGGACGGACTCGCTCCCGGGAAAGACGCTGCCGTCGAGCACGCGCTGCGGCACTGACAGGTGCTCGTCCAGCACACCCTTGAGCACGCAGCGCAGATCGAGCGTCGGGGCGAGATCGCGCCCCTGATAGAGGGCCCGCGAGGAAAGGCCCGGCCAATCCGCGATGACCCGGCCGCCCGCGACCGCCCCGCCGATCAGAAACGCCATGGTGGCGGTGCCGTGATCGGTGCCGCGTGTTCCGTTGATGGCGGCAGTGCGGCCGAACTCCGTGACCAGCAGCACCGCGGTGTCCTTCCACGTGGACCCGAGCTCCTCGCGCAGCCTCGCGAGTCCCTTGTCGAGCCCCGCGAGGCGCCCCGCAAGCTGGCCTTCGGCCCCGCCTTCATTGGCGTGCGTGTCCCAGCCGGTGGTGTCGAATACCGCGACCTGAGGACCGCTCTCCTGGCGCAGAAACCCGGCGGCCGCGTGCACGATCTCGGCGTAGCGGTCAGCGCCGGGAGCGAGTGATTTCGGCGCCGGCGAGGCCGCGGGTGACATGGAGGGGGAGTCCGGCGCTGCAGCCATCTCCTGCGCCATCGCATCCAGGCGACCGTTCTGCGCGACCATGGCGTCGGCCGCCAGCGCATCCGCCAGGCGCACCGACAGCAGCGGATCGCGCGCATAGAGGTCGGTGATGCGCGCCAGCGTGTCCTCGTCGAGACCCGCGAGCTTCGATGGCGACCAGGAAGTCACCTCGGCGGGTCCACGCATGACGAGCGGCACGTTCTGCCCGAGCGCGACGCCCGACTGGCGAGTGCCGACGGGCGCCGCCGAGCCGAGGGCGCGGTTCAGCCAGCCGCTTTGCAGCGCGTGCGGAACCGTCGAGCCGTTCTCCAGCACGTCCTGGCCGTCGAAATGCGAGCGCTCGCGATAGGGACTCGCCACCGCGTGGAAGACGACGAGCTCGCGGGCGCCGTAGGAGGAGTGCAGGAAGCCCAGAGACGGATGCAGCCCGAAGAAGCCATCGAGCGGCAGCGCCCCCTGCGGCTGCCCCGGGCTGCGCAGCGCAAACTCACCGCGCAGGCGCGGGTAATCGCGGTCGCCGAGCGGCGGAACCGCGGCGAGCCCGTCGAGCGCGCCGCGCAGGATCACCAGCACGAGGCGCGCATGCGGCCTGCTCCGTGCCGGCGCTGCCGCCAGAGAGAGCCCCGAGGTGAAGAACGCGCCTCCCGCGGCGAGCGCCCCGCTGCTCAGGAAGTCGCGACGCTTCATGACTGACATGCCTGTCTCCTAACGCCGCAGGAATTCGGGCGAGGCAAGCAGCAGAGTGAGGGCTTGCGAGGCACTCGCCGCGCGGCTCACGGCGATGCGGGTCGATTCGCCGAGTGAGGCGCCGAGCAGCTGCGGGGCGAGTGCGGCGGCCTCGCGGCGGCTGCCGAGGCGCGCGCCCACCGCGTCGGCCCACTCGATGCGTTTCAGCAGCGCCGAGGCGCCATCCCAGTCGGCGCTGCGGTCGGGCCAGCCCGCCGGCGAGCCCGGCTGCCAGGTACGTTGTCCCAGGAGCTCGAAGGGTGCGAGCGGGCCGCGACCTGCGTCGACCGGCAGAGTGAGGCCGCGGTAGCTCGAGACGATGAAGTCGCTCGGCGTCTTGTACTTCGCGAGCGGCTGCTCCCAGGCCTCGGGTGAGTCGATCAACGCCGCGTACACCGGCCGCAGATCGCCGCCATGCTCGGTAAACGCCTGGGCGAGCCGGGCAACCACAGCGGGCGGCGGCTCATCGGCGATGAAATGCTGCGCAAGTTTCGTGGCGATGTGGCGGGCGGTGGACGGATGCTGAGCCAGCTCGCTCAGCACCTCGACGCCCTGCTCGTAACCCTTATCCGCATAACGCCGACCGAGCACCGTCTTCGGTCCCGGCTCGTGCGTGTCGGGTCGGAACACGAAGCGCCCCGGCGGCCCTGTCGCAAAGAGGCCGTTGCCACCGCCCACCGACCAGCCGGTGATCACCGTGGCGAAGGAAGTGACGTCGGCCTGGGTATAGCCGCCGCCCACTCCGAGCGTGTGGAGCTCGAGGATCTCGCGACCGAGGTTCTCGTTGATGCCGATCTTCGCGGGACGGCGGCGGAGTTCCGCGCGGCGAGCCGCATCCGAGTGCGGGCCGACGGAGAGGTGATTGTCGAGATAGAGCAGCATCGCGGGATGCATCTCGGCGGCGACCAGCAGGTCGCCGAAGTTCCCGAGCACGTGCGGGCGGATCGCCTCGCGCTCGAAGCTTCCGGCCAGCCCTGCGAGGTATTGCTTGTCGACGGAGACCGCGAAGTGATTGCTCCAGAACTGCGTCAACCGCTCGACGAACGGCCGGTCGGTGAGCACCCCCTGGCGCAAGCGCGCGGTCGCCTCGGTGACATAGATGGGCTTCAGGAACTGCGGGAGCCTTTGCTGCACGTCGCCGCCCGAGCGGCGCTCGAGCTGGATCTGGCGCTGCAATGCGAACGCCTGAGCGAGCACGCCGGCGGAGGTCCCGAGCCCGGCGTCGGCGAGCACCGCAGCCGCGGCGGTCAGCTGCGAGTGCAGCCAGCCGCGGCCCTCCTCGCCGATGGCCGCGAGGTCTCCAGGCCGGGCGCCGAGGCCGAAGCGATTGGCCGCGATGATGGAGCTGAACTGCTGCATGCGCTTTGAGTCTCTATAGCGCGCCAGGCCCGGCCGCGGTTGACGAAAGTCCACGGGGCTGAGGGCCCGGCGCGGTCCGTTATACTCGCGACCCCCCGCGCATCTCACCTTTTTCATGCCCCCGAACCCCGACCTGGTCCTCGTCGACGCCTCCTCTTATGTTTACCGGGCGTTCCACGCGCTGCCGCCGCTCTCGAACTCGCGCGGCGAGCCGACGGGGGCGCTGCTCGGCGTACTCAACATGCTGCAGAAGTTCATGAAGGACTTTCATCCGCAGCACATCGGCGTGGTATTCGATGCGCCGGGCCGCACCTTCCGCGACGATCTTTTTACCGAGTACAAGGCGCAGCGGGCGGCGATGCCCGACGACCTGCGCGCACAGGTGGCGCCGCTCCTCGAGATCATCGAGGCCCAGGGCCTGCCGCTGCTGCGCGTGCCGGGCGTCGAGGCCGACGACGTCATCGGCACCCTCGCGTGTCGCGCCGCCAAAGCCGGTCAACGAGTGCTTATCTCGACGGGCGACAAGGACATGGCGCAGCTCGTCGATGGGTCGATCACGCTCATCAACACCATGAGCAACACGGTGCTGGACCGCGACGGCGTGAAATCGAAGTTCGACGTCTACCCCGAGCAGATCGTCGACTACCTGGCACTCATCGGCGACAGCATCGACAACATCCCGGGGATAGACAAGGTCGGCCCCAAGACGGCCGCGAAGCTGCTGCAGCAGTTCGGCAATCTCGACAATCTCATCACGCACGTCGCCGAGGTGCCGGGCAAGGTGGGTGAGAACCTGCGTGCCGGGCTCGCGACCCTCGAGCTGTCGCGGCGGCTCGCAACCATCCATACCGATCTCGAGCTGCCGCTGTCGCTCGCTGAGCTCAAGCCCGGTACGCCCGACACGGCGCGCCTGCGCGAGCTCTATACGCGCTTCGAGCTGCGCGGGCTGCTGCGCGCCCTGGAAGGGAGCGAGGCAGGCGAGACCGCGGCCGCGGCGCCGCCCGCGCGTGCCGCGTCCGCCGCGCCGGTGGCGGCGCTGCCTGCGCCGGAAGGGCCCGCAGGGCTGCTGGCGATCGAGCGCCGCTACGAGACCATCGCCCGCTGGGAGGATTTCGAGCGCTGGCTCGAGGCGCTGCGCAAAGCGGATCTCTTCGCTTTCGACACGGAGACCACCAGTCTCGATTACATGCGCGCCGAGATCGTCGGCGTCTCCTTCGCCACAGAGCCAGGCGTTGCGGCCTACGTGCCGCTCGCCCATGTCTACCCGGGCGCTCCCGAGCAGCTCGAGCGTGCGCGGGTGCTCGCGGCGCTCAAGCCGCTGCTGGAGGATCCGGCGCGCGGCAAGATCGGCCACAACCTCAAGTACGACGCGCACGTGCTGCTCAACGCCGGCATCACGCTCGCCGGCATGCGCTTCGATACCATGCTCGAGTCCTACGTGTGGAACAGCGTGGCGACCAACCACGATCTGGACGCCGACGCCAGGCGCTACCTCGGGCTCGCCAGGATCAGTTTCGAGGACGTCGCCGGCCGCGGCGCCAAACAGCTGACGTTCGATCAGGTGCCGGTGGAGAAAGCCGGCGAGTACGCCGCGGAGGATTCGGACCTGACACTGCGGCTGCACCAGGCGCTGTGGCCGCAGCTCGAGTCACTGCCGGCGCTGGCGCATCTCTATGAGGAATGCGAGCGGCCGCTGCTGCCGGTGCTGCTCGCCATGGAGCATCACGGCGTGCTGGTCGACCGCGAGCGGCTGCGCGCGCAGAGCCGCGAGTTCGCGCGCCAGCTGCAGGAGCTGGTGATCGCGGCGCATCGCGAAGCCGGCCACGAGTTCAACATCGACTCGCCCCGGCAGCTGCAGCAGATCCTGTTCGAGAGACTGCAGCTGCCGGTACGGCGCAAGACCCCGACGGGGCAGCCCTCGACGGCCGAGGACGTGCTCGAGGAGCTCGCGGCGAGCTACCCGCTGCCGCGCATCGTTCTCGATTACCGCGCGCTCGCCAAGCTCAAGTCCACCTACACCGACAAGCTCCCCGAGCAGGTGAACGAGCGCACCGGCCGCATCCATACCAGCTATGCGCAGGCGGTCGCCGCCACCGGCCGGCTGTCCTCGGTCGACCCCAACCTGCAGAACATCCCGATCCGCCGGGCGGAGGGCCGCCGCATCCGCCAGGCCTTCGTCGCGCCACCTGGCTGCGTGCTGCTGGCGGCGGACTACTCGCAGATCGAGCTGCGCATCATGGCGCATCTCTCCGGGGACGAGAGCCTGCGCGCCGCGTTCGCCGAGGATCGCGACGTGCATCAGGCGACCGCCGCCGAGGTCTTCGGCGTCGGTCTGGAAGCGGTGACCCCCGACCAGCGGCGCACCGCCAAGGTGATCAACTTCGGGCTGATCTACGGCATGTCGCCCTTCGGCCTGGCGCGCAATCTCGGCATCGAGCGCAGCGCCGCGCAGCAGTACGTCGAGCGCTACTTCCAGCGCTATCCCGGCACCAAGCGCTTCATGGACGACACGCGAGTCAAGGCACGCGAGGTGGGCTACGTCGAGACGGTGTTCGGGCGACGGCTGTACCTGCCCGACATCCGCTCCGGCAACCCGCAGCTGCGGCAGTACGCCGAGCGCAGCGCCATCAATGCGCCGATGCAGGGCACCGCGGCCGACATCATCAAGCGCGCCATGATCGCGGTGCACGCCTGGTGCGCCCGCGCGGATTCTCCCGCGCGCCTCGTCATGCAGGTGCACGACGAGCTGGTGCTGGAAGTGCGCGCCGAGGCGATCGACGAGGTCACACGGCTGGTGCGCGACCGCATGGTGAATGCGGCGACGCTGAGCGTGCCGCTGAAGGTCGACGCGCGTGCCGGAGCCAACTGGGACGAGGCTCACTGACGGCCCAGCAGGAGTTGCCTTGAGGGCTGTCGCCGGGTTGCAACAGTCAACGCGCCGGCCGTTGTTGTGTTAGGAAGGAATCCTCGGTCGACAGGAGGTTGGTCCATGCGGCGGCGGCTGCTCTTCATCGCACTGGCGCTCGGCGCGAGCGCCGCCCAGGCCGACAACGGCATGCTCTATGTCGGGGCCGGCCTCTCCAACGACAAGCTCAAAGACATCGCGGCGATCGATTCCAATATCAGCAGCACCAACTGGAAGGTCTGGGCCGCAGTGCGGCCGATCAGCCTGTTCGCGCTCGAGGCCGACTACTTTGGCCTCGGCAGTCAGACGGTCTACTACGCGCAGGTGGTCGGGTTGCCGGGCTGCATCGACAGCTGTCCCATCAGCACGCGCCTGCAGTACAAGGCATTCACCGGCTACGCCGTCGGCTATGCGCCCATTCCACTTCCTTACCTCGACGTTTTCGGTAAGGTCGGGGTCGCGCGCTGGACTGTGAGCGGCGGCACCACCCTGAGCCTCCCCGGGGGGTTCGTCTCCCTGTCGGACAATGGCACCCAATTCGCCTGGGGCGTCGGCGGTCAGGCGCATCTCGGCAACTTCGGGGCAAGACTCGAGTACGAGAGCTTCAGCATCCGCAACACGAGCGGCGCCAACGTCGTCTCGCTGAGCGTTTTCTTCAATCTGTTCTAACGGTCGAAAGCGAAAGGGAACTTTATGCGCAAACTGCTTCTTGCTCTGGCGCTCACACTCGGCGCGGGCCTCGCGCACGCCGACAACGGCACGCTCTATCTCGGCGCGGGCCTCGCCAACGACAATCTGCGCGACATCGCCGCCACCAACTCCAACCTCAGCAGCACCAGCTGGAAGGTTTGGGCCGGAGTGCGCCCGATCAGCCTGTTCGCCGTCGAGGCCAACTACATCGACCTCGGGAGCGAGTCGGTCGCCACTCCGGGCGGTGGCACCACGCACCTCAGCTACAAAGCCTTCGCCGGATATGCGGTCGGCTACGCGCCAATCCCCATCCCCTGGATCGATGTATTCGGCAAGGTGGGGCTGGCGCGCTGGACCTCGAGCGGCAGCAGCAGCCTCGGTGCGCCGTCCGGGCTCTTCTCCCTCTCGGACAATGGAAGCCAATTTGCGTGGGGCATAGGCGGGCAGGTGCACGTCGGCAACATCGGTGCGCGCCTCGAGTACGAGAACTTCAACATCCGCAATACCGGGGGCGCCAATATCGTCTCGCTCAGCGCCTTCTTGAATCTCTACTAGTCCTTGTGGCGTAGGCGATACAAGTCATTGACCAAACTTTTGATTTCAAAAGCTATTTTTTCTGAGCCCTTCCGGAACTCACCCAGCACCCCCTTGTCTCAACCAACGAGTGCATCGCACTCCCCGCTTCCCTCCCTGAGCGGGTATGACCCGGTTCAACGAGACCTGTGCCGGGTTAGTCTGCCCCGGCGGCCCTCAAAGCCGCCGGGGCTTTTTATTGCGCGAGGCACTCTTCCAGCGTGTCCTGGGCCTCCCTGAGGCCGGTACCGTCGAACGCCGAGAAGAGCTGCACGGTGGCACGACCAGCGAGCTGCCCGCTCGCGGTGCGCAGCGTGCTTTGCGCCTCCCCGCGGGACAGCTTGTCGGCCTTGGAAAGCAGCACGTGCACGCGCTGCGCCGGCGAGACCCACTCGAGGAGCCCCTCGTCGCCTTCCGTAAGTCCCCGGCGCGAATCGACGATCAGGAACAGGGCCTTCAGCGAGTCGCGCTCGCCGAGCGCATCGATCAGCGCCTGCCAGGTGCGGCGCTCGGCCTGCGGTCCGCCCGCATAGCCATAACCCGGAAGGTCCACCAGCCGCTTCGAAGGCGCGAGCTCGAAGAAGTTGAGCAGCCGGGTGCGTCCCGGCGTCTTGCTGGTGCGGGCGAGGCCATGGCGCTGGACGATCGCGTTGATCGCGCTCGACTTGCCGGCGTTCGAGCGCCCCGCAAACGCAACTTCAGCGCCGGCATCCGCCGGGAACTGACCGGGTTGTGCGGCGCTCAGAAGAAAGCGGACCTGCTGAAAGCGGCTCATTTTTCCTAGTGTACAATCGCGGCCCTCGCTTCGCGGACGCTGCACCGGAATGAGAAAAATGCCGCAGACGCCTAGAGTCGCCTCCATCGCACTCACCGCCGTCTCCCTGACGCTGGCTGCTGTCGTCGCGCTCTCACAAACACCCCCGGCCGGGGGCGCCGCAGCGCCCGCCGCGCCTCCCGCCGCCGCAGCGCCTGCGCCGGCACCGGCTGCGAGCGCCTCTCCCGCGAGCTCCCCCTTCGCCACCGGCAAGGCGGCGAGCGGCGAGAGCAAGGCGGCGTTGTGCGCCTCCTGCCACGGGCAAGCCGGCAACAGCGTGAATCCCGAGTGGCCGCGGCTGGCCGGACAGAGCGCGGTCTACATCGCCGAGCAGCTGCGGCTGTTCAGGGCCGGCGTGCGCAACAACCCCATCATGAAGCCGCTCGCGGCAACCTTGAGCGACCAGGACATCAGCGATCTGGCGCTGTACTACGAGGCGCAGACGCCGACCGGGCTCGAGGCGGACCCCTCATACTGGAAGTCGGGCCAGCAGGTGTATCTGTCCGGCGATCCCTCGCGCGAAGTGCCAGCGTGCGTTGCGTGCCACGGCCCCCTGGGCCGCGGCAATCTGGCAGCCGGCTATCCGGCGCTGCGCGCGCAGCAGTCGGTTTATGTGGTGAAGCAGTTGAACGACTACGCCAGCGGCGCGCGCTACACGGGCCCGAACCCGGAGCAGGCGAGCCCGAACGGCGTGATGATGCTCACCCTCGCCAAGCGGATGACTCCGGAGGAAATCCGCGACGTGGCCTCCTACGTGCAGGGCATGCGCTGAGTCCGTCGCGGAGTCCCCGATGAATCGCCGGCCCGCCCTGATCGCCCTGATAGCCCTCCTCGGCCTGGCGCTCGCGAGCTGCGGCCGCCAGCCAGCGCCCGCTGCACCACCCGCGGCGGCCCCGCCACCGGTTGCCGCCCCGAGCGAGTCCACGCCGCAGCCGCCGGCTGCCGCGCCAGCCCCCGCGCAGAGCGAGACCGAGCAGGCGCGCGGCTCCCAGGAATCCGCCGATGGCGCGGCCAACGAGAAGACCGAGAGCAGCGATGCCTCGCTCGAGCGCATGGCGACGCTGCCGCCCGACGCGCAACTGCCCAGCGGCCGCTGGAAGCCCGGCGTCAACTACGATCCGAAAGTGCCCGCACAGCCGACGAGCGTCGAGCCCGGCAAGGTGGAGGTGCTGGAGGTCATGTGGCTCGGCTGCCCGCACTGCTATGCGCTCGAGCCCTACATTCGTGCCTGGCTGAAGAGCAAGCCCGCCTGGATCGAGTTCGTGCGCGTGCCGGTGATCTGGGGTCCGCCGCAGCGCGGGCACGCCAGGCTCTTCTACACGCTCGAGGCGCTGGGGCGGGCCGACCTCATCGAGAAGGCCTTCGACACCATCCAGCAGCAGCGCAACCCGCTCATCGGCAACTCGGATGAGGAGTCGCTGAAGATGCAGCAGACGTGGGTGGCGCAGTACGGCATCAGCGCCACCGACTACGCCAACGCCTTCAATTCCTTCACCGTGAACTCGGATCTGCAGCGGGCCGAGGAGATCACCAACCGCTATGCCGTGCAGAACGTTCCGCTGTTCGTCATCAACGGGAAGTACACGACGGATGTCGCCAAGGCCGGCGGGGCCAGCCAGCTGATTCAGCTGATCAACGACCTGGCGGCGTACGAACACCACCACTGACTCCTCCGGCATCGGGTGCTGCAGCCAGCAGCCGCACCATGCCGGATAACGCTTGTTGAATTGCCCCGCCGCTGATGTCAGATTGGCGGTGTCAGGAGGCGCTCGCTCATCGGCGCCGGCCGCGGAATAACAAGATGAAGTCGTGGGCTGCACTGATCTTCAACGGGCTTGCCCTGCTCATAGGCTCGTGGGCGGCGTCTGCCAGTCCGCCGCATTTGGTGAAGGACGTAAACGACGTCGCGCAGGGCGTCTCCTCTTACCCTAGCGGGTTTTTCATCGAGGGCGGCAAGTCGCTGTTCTACGCTTCCGGTGGCACGCACGGCGGCGTCTGGGGAACCGACGGTACGGCCGGCGGCACCTCGCT
>DATGJR010000194.1:0-42537 GCA_035295065.1 Steroidobacteraceae bacterium | reverse complement strand
GCGGCCGAAGCTGGTGGCGCACACCCACGTGAGTTATCCCGTCGGCCATCTCTCGACCATGTACTGGCTCGGCCTGCGTCCGGGAGATGTGCACCTCAACCTGAGCTCACCGGGCTGGGCCAAGCATGCCTGGTCGAGCTTGTTCGCTCCCTGGAATGCGCAGGCCACGGTGCTCGCCTATCACTATGAGCGCTTCGATGCAGCCGCGCTGCTGCATCACCTGGTGCGCTGCCGCGTGACGACTTTCTGTGCGCCGCCGACCGTGTGGCGGATGCTGATCCAGCACGATCTGCGTGCCGCGAAGGTGACGCTGCGCGAAGTGGCGAGTGCCGGCGAGCCGCTGAATCCCGAAGTGATCGAGCGGGTGCGCGCGGCCTGGGGCCTGACGATCCGCGACGGCTTCGGCCAGACCGAGACCACGGCTCAGGTCGGCAATCCCCCCGGACAGCCGGTCAAGCCGGGATCCATGGGGCGCCCGCTCCCCGGCTTTCCGGTGGTGCTGGTCGATCCTCGAGGCCAGCGCGCCGAGGAGGGCGAGATCTGCATCGACCTCAAAGAGCGGCCGCTCGGTCTCATGCAGGGCTACCTGGACGATGCCGAGCGTAACGCCAGCGCCATGGGCGACGGCTATTACCACACGGGTGATGTGGCGGCACGCGATGCGGAGGGCTATCTCACCTACGTCGGCCGCATGGACGATGTGTTCAAGTCCTCCGACTACCGCATCAGTCCGTTCGAGCTCGAGAGCGTGCTCATCGAGCATCCGGCCGTCGCCGAGGCGGCGGTGGTTCCAAGCCCCGACGCGCTGCGCTTCTCGGTTCCGAAGGCCTTCATCGCGCTCGCCCCGGGGAGAACCGCGGATGCCGACACCGCGCGCTCCATCCTCGAGCACGTCCGCGCGCGCGTCTCGCCTTTCAAGCGCATCCGGCGCATCGAGTTCGCCTCTCTGCCGAAGACGATCTCCGGCAAGATCCGCAGGGTCGAGTTGCGCAAGGGGGAGGAGGCGCGCGCTGCCGGCAGCACCCGGCGGCCACAGGAATTCTGGGAGGAGGATCTGCGTTAGGATGGCGCCCATGCTCGATCCGGCCATCGGTCTGACAGTCGTCGGGTGCTTCGCGCTGCTCTTCGCGAGCGCCGCTCTCCACAAGCTGCGCGATGTCGCGCATTTCACGGCCGTGGTGCGCGCCTATCGCCTCCTTCCCGAGGGCGGGGCCTACGCCGTGGCGAGGGCGGTGCCAGCACTCGAGCTCGCGGTTGCCGTTGCACTGCTGAGCGCGATGACCCGAGCGGCGGCCGCGCTCGCTGGCATGGCACTGCTCCTCGCCTACGGTGGGGCGATCGCCGTGAATCTGGCGCGCGGCCGGCGCGACCTCGCCTGCGGTTGCGGAGGCGCGCAGGACACCCGTCCGATCGCCCCCTGGATGGTGGTGCGCAATCTCCTGCTCGGCCTCCTGCTGGCCACCGCGCTCGCTTCGTGGAGGCCGCGGATGCTGCTGATGACGGATGCTCTCACGGTGGCAGCGGGCATTGCGGTGGCGGCGCTCCTCTATGCGAGCCTGGATCGCCTGCTCGGAATACTGGCGGCGCGCGCCGCGGCGCTGCGAAGCACGCCGTGACCGCGCTCATCGTCTCCAACGCGCTGCTATGGGTGCTGGTGCTGGTGCTCGCAGGGGTGGTGCTGGCACTCACCCGACAGCTTGGCGTGCTGCACGAGCGCATCGCACCTGCGGGGGCATTGATGCTCAACCGCGGGCTCACCGTGGGGGAGCCGGCGCCGAAGCTCGAAGTCGCGGCTCTCGATGGCAGCTCGATCAGGATCGCTGCCGCCCGCCCCGACGGGCGCAGCACGCTGCTGCTTTTCGTATCGCCGAGCTGCCCCGTATGCAAGACGCTGCTACCGGCGGTGAAGTCGAGTCGACGCGACGAGCGCTCCTGGCTGGATGTGATCCTGGCCAGCGACGGCGATATGGCCGAGCAGCGCGAGTTCGTGCGTGCGCAGGGGCTCGAGGAGATTCCCTACGTGCTGTCGCCGGCGCTTGGACTCGCCTACCAGGTGAGCCGTCTGCCGTTTGCGGCGCTGCTCGATGAGCAGGGGGTGCTGCGCGCGCGCGGGCTCGTCAACTCGCGCGAGCACCTCGAGAGCCTGTTCGAGGCCAAGCGGCTCGGCGTCGCCTCACTCCAGGAGTATTTCTCATGAACCTCCCATCGATGGAAGCGGCGGTGTGGGCCGTACTCGAGGAATACGAGGCACGCGCCGCGCGCGAGGAGGAGATGTGGGACAAGATGAGTCCACAGGAGGCCGAAGAGCGCATCGATGAGATGCTGCTGCCGGTCGGACGCGCCACGGGGAGTCTGATCAACCTGCTGGCGAAGGAAGCCTGCGCGCGTCGCATTCTCGAGGTCGGCAGCTCCTTCGGCTACTCGACCGTATGGCTGGCGGAAGCCGCGCGTGCCGTGGGGGGCAAGGTCACCTCCCTCGAGCTGCGCTCCGCCAAGACCGAGTATGCGAGCCTCAAGCTCGCGCGCGCCGGGCTCGCCGGCTACGTCGACTTCGTGGTCGGCGATGCGCTCGAGAGCCTGGCTTCGCTCGACGGGCCCTTCGATCTGGTGCTGATCGATCTCTGGAAGAATCTCTATGTGCCGGTGTTCGGGCTGCTGCACCCGAAGCTGGCACCGGGCGCGCTGATCGTCGCCGACAACATGCTCGAGCCCGCGAGTGCGCGGCCGCATGCCCAGGCGTACCGCCACGCGGTACATGTCGCACGCGACATGAGCTCGGTGCTGCTGCCCGTCGGCAACGGCATCGAGCTCAGCCGCTATCAGTGACGACTCACACCGCGACCCCTAGTTCGTCATCGCCTCCAGCTCGATGCCCTTGGTCTCGCGTGCCGCGGCGATCACGAAGACCAGCGAAAGGGCGGCAAACAGTGCGTACAGTCCGTAGGCGAATGTCAGGCTGATCTCGGCCAGATAGGGGAAGGTCGCGGTGATCAGGAAGTTGGCGAGCCATTGGGCCGCCGCCGCCACCGCCAGGCCGACTGCCCGGATGCGGTTCGGGAACATCTCCCCGAGCAGCACCCACACCACCGGTCCCCAGCTCACGCCGAAGAACACCACATAGAGATTCGCGGCGGCGAGCGCGATGGCGCCGTAGGGCGAGGGCAGGGTCACCGCCGTACCGCTGCCGCTCGAGTGCGCGAAGCACCAGGCCATTACGGCGAGCGTGAGCGTCATTCCGGAGGAGCCGATCGCGAGCAGCGGCTTGCGCCCGAGGCGGTCGACCAGCGCGATGGCGACGAGCGTCACCAGCACGTTGGTGATCGAGGTCGCGACGGTGATCTTGAACGAGTCCGCTTCACTGAACCCGACCGAGTGCCACAGCGTCGAGGAGTAATAGAAGATCACGTTGATGCCGACGAACTGCTGGAATACCGATAGCGCGATGCCGATCCAGACCACCGGCAGGAGGCCGCGCGGGCCGCGCAGGTCGCGCAGCCGCGGACGGTCTTCGGCGCGCAGGCTCGCCTCGATGTCCCGCAGCTTGATCCGCAGCTCATCCTTGTCCGAAACCCCCAGCACCTGACGCAGCACGTCCCCCGCCAGACCAGACTCGCCGCGCGCCACGAGGTAGCGCGGCGATTCCGGTACCCCGAGCACCAGCACGCCGTAGATCACGGCGGGAATCGCCGCCACGATGAACATCCAGCGCCAGGCTGCGAGTCCCAGCCAGAAAGGCGCCACCGCGCTCCCTGCGGCACCGGCCAGCAGGGCATCTGCCGCCAGGGCGACGAAGATCCCCAGTACGATCGCCAGCTGCTGCAGGGAGCCGAGCCTGCCGCGCACGTGCGCCGGTGAGACTTCGGCGATGTAAGCGGGGGCGATGACGGAGGCCACGCCGACACCAATGCCGGCAATCAGCCGCCAGGGGATGAGCGCCCAGACGCTGTGGGCGAGACCGGCGCCGATGGGGCTGATCGCCAGCAGCACGGCTGCGACCTGCATGGTGCGCACCCGCCCGAAGTGATCGGCGATCCAGCCTGCATACCAGGCGCCGATCGCCGAGCCGAGCAGTGCACACGACACCGCGATGCCGATCTGGGCCGCGTCGAGCGCGAAGTTGCCGCGCACCGCATCGACCGCGCCATTGATCACCGCGGTGTCGTAACCGAACAGGAAGCCGCCGAGCGCCGCGACAGCCGAAATCAGAATCACACGCGCGGGTGTGGCGTGGGTGGCGGGTACTGCGTTCACTTATCGATCCCCCTTCACGCCGCCGTCTGGCGACCGTGCCACTATGCCATGAGCCGGGCGCAGCCGGCGGGTCTATTGAGGCGCTGCCACCCCCGAGTCGGCGAGCGCGATCTCGACGCGCCGGTTGCGCCGGCCCTCGCTGCGGATCCGCAGGACGCGGATGGCGCCGATCTCGGCTATGTTGGCGACGTGAGTTCCGCCGCAGGGCTGCAGGTCGATGCCGGGAATCACGAGCAGCCGCACCCGCCCCATGCCGCGCGGCGGCTGCACGCTCATGGTCTTGACCAGCTCGGGCTGAGCATCGAGCTCGGCATCGGAGATCCACCGGGTCTCGGTCGCAACCCCGGTCGCGATCAGCCGGTTGGTCTCGCTCGCGATGCGCCCGGCATCGAGGGCGGCCAGCTCGATGTCGAAGTCGAGTCGCGCCTTGTCGGGGACGATGTTGCCACCGGTCACCGGCGCCACGATCACACACGAGAGCAGGTGGAGCGCGGTATGCAGCCGCATCAGCCGATGCCGCCGCGCCCAGTCGATCTCGAGCGTGACCGCCTCGCCCGGCTCGGGCAGAGTTGCGCCCGCTGCCGGCAGATGCAGGATGCGCTCGGGTGAGGCTCCCTTGCGGGTGTCGGTGATCGCGACGCGCTCGCCGTTCTCGCGCAGCAGCGTGCCGGTATCGCCCGCCTGTCCGCCGCCGAGCGGGTAGAAGACGGTGCGGTCGAGCTCGATGCCGTGCTCATCGGCGGCGAGCACGCGGGCGGTGGCGCTGCGCAGGTACGCGTCATCGCGAAACAGGAATTCGGTGCTCACCGGCGCGCTACCGGGGCTACAATCGTGCTGCCCATGGCTCAGTTCTCCTACCGCATCGTCAATGTGTTCACTCAGGGCCGCGCACCCTTGAGCGGTAATCCGCTGTGCGTGTTCGAGCGGGCGCAGGCACTCGATGCGCAGAGAATGCAGGCACTGGCGCTGCAGTTCAACCTGTCGGAGACCAGCTTCATCCTGCCCTCGGAGCGGGCGAGCGCGGCCGTGCGCATCTTCACGCCGCGCTACGAGATGCCTTTTGCCGGGCACCCGACATTGGGCACCGCGCACGTGTGCCGCGCGCTCGGACTCGGCGGCGATCGACTGACGCTCGAGCTGCCGGCAGGGCTCGTACCGGTGCGCGCGAGCGGCGACCGCTGGACACTGCAGGCGCTGCAGCCCAAGTGGCGTGAAGTCGCCGAGCCGCGCCTCACTCTCGCCGCGATGCTCGGGCTCGAGGAGCGCGACCTCGGCGAGCGGCCGCTCTGGGTCAATGCCGGGGTGGAGCAGCTGATCGTGCCGCTGACGAGCGAGGCGGCGGTGCGGCGCGTGAGCCTGCGTGCGGATCTCCTCCATGCGCTGCAGAGCGCCGGCGGGCACAGCCAGGTGTATGTGTTCGCCCCGGCGGGCTCCGGACTTCTGGCGCGGTTCTTCTTTCCTCAGGGCCAGGCGGTGCTCGAGGATCCGGCGACGGGTTCGGCGACCGCGAACCTCGGCGGCTGGTGTCTCGCGACCGGGCGAACCCTGCCGTGCGAATTCGAGATCTCGCAGGGGGAATACACGGGGCGCCCCTCGGCCTTGCGCCTGCGCGTGGACGAGGAGCGCAGCGTGCTGGTGAGCGGCGATGTGATCGAGCTCGGCAGGGGCTCGGTCAGTCTTTGAGCGATCGCAGCGGCCTCACCAGAGCGATACGCGCTCTCCCGGCGGCAGGTAGTACGCATCGCCCCGCCTGATTTGCGGGAACGCCGCGTACCAGCCGTTGTCGTTACGTACGACGCCGTTCACCCGCAGTGCCGAGGGACTGTGCGGATTCGACAGCACCACGCGACGGGTGAGCCCGTCGGTCCACACCTCGCGCCAGCTTTGGCCATAGGCGATGTAGAAGCGCTGGTCGCCGCTGAAACCGTTCAGCACCGGCGCCGGCTTCCCGGCGAGCGCGATGTGATAGGCCTTGTGTGCGATCACCAGGCCCGCCAGATCCGCGATGTTCTCCCCGAGCGTCAGCTTGCCGTTCACGTGCAGACCCGGTAGCGGCTCATAGGCGTCGTACTGGCCGGCGAGCGCGGACGTACGGGCGTCGAAGTCCTTGCGGTCCTGTTCGGTCCACCAGTTGTTGAGGCGCCCGCTGGCATCGTACTTGCTCCCCTGGTCGTCGAACCCGTGGCTGATCTCGTGACCGATGGTGGCGCCGATCTCTCCGTAGTTGACCGCATCGTCCGCGTTGGGGTCGAAGTAGGGCGGCTGCAGGATGCCGGCCGGGAAGACGATCTCATTGAGCGTCGGGTTGTAATAGGCATTGTTGGTGGGCGGCGTCATGTCCCACTCGCCACGATCGACTGGCGCATCGATGCGCCTGAGCTCGCGATTCCACTCGAAGACGGTCGCATTGCTCACGTCCTGCACGAGCCGCCCGGGAGTGATCGCGAGCGCCGAGTAGTCACGCCACTTGTCGGGGTAGCCGACCTTGGGCGTGAAATGGCGGATCTTCTCCAGCGCCCTGGTCCTGGTTGCCGGCGTCATCCAGGTGAGCGTGACGATGTCGGCCTCATAGGCCTTGAGGAGGTTCGCGACCAGCTGCTGAATCTTGGCCTTCGACTCCGGCGGGAAATAGCGTGCCACGTACAGCTTGCCGAGCGCCTCGCCCATCTGCTGATCGAGCAGATGCAGGCCGCGCAGGTCGCGGGGCAGCTGCTGCTTCTGCCCGCCGATCACCGTGCCATAGAAGGCAAAGTCGGTATCGTCGATTTTTCCGGGGAGGTAATCGGCACGCGAGTGCAGATAACGCACGGTGAGCTGGTCGCGCCAGACCTCCACGGGGGTTTGCGCGAAGAGCGCCGCGAGCTTCGGGAAGGCGGATCTCTCGCGCACGACCACCTTGCGCTCGCCGTGCGCGGCCCCCGCCGGGACGCCCGCCGCCTCGAGGTAGCGGCGCCAGGGGAACTGCGGAGCGAATTGCCCGAGCTCCGTGAGGCTCATGGGATTGTAGACCTTGTCCGCCTCGCGGCGATCGGCGGCCGGCCAGTGCGCCTGCGCAATCCTTTCCTCCAGTGCGTAGAGCGCGGCGCCGCGTGCCGCATCGTGCACGCCGGCGAAGGCCAGCATGTCGCTCAAATATCTCCGGTAGGCGGCGCGCGTCGCGGCGCTGTCCCTGTCATCGAGAAGGTAGTAGTCGCGGTCGGGCATGCCGAGACCCGACTGCGTGAGCTCTACGACGTAGGCGTCGGGATTCTTCTCGTCGATGGTGATGTCGATCGAATAGGGGCCGCCGAGCTGGGTGGCCGGCGATCCCATGAAGGCGGCGACGTCCTCATGGCTCCTGAGGGCGGCGATACGCGCGAGATCCGCCTGCACCGGCGTCAGCCCGGCGGCCTCGATGGCCGCGGTGTCCTCGAAAGCGTCGTAGAGATCGCGGAGCTTGCGTTCCTCGGGACTCAGGCGGGCATCGGGCCTGCTGCGCAGATCCGCGACGATACCCTTGAGCTTCGCTTCGTTCCCCTTATCGAGCTCGAGATTGACGCCGGCGACCTGCCGATCCGGCGGTATGGCGGCGGTCTTGAGCCAGCCGCCGTTGCAGTAGCGGAAGAAATCGGCGCCGGGTGCCACCGCGGTGTCCAGGTAGGGGAGAGTCACACCCCACGGGGGGAAGGCGGCCGGTGCTGCAGCGAGAGCGAGGGAGATCGGCGCGGCGGCGAGAAGCAGCGCGGTCATGGGTGTTTTCATGTGCGTGATCTTGACTCAGCCTTTGGCCGGGCGCCACGGCGCCAGGTGCCGGCGGCGCGCTCCCTGCGATGGCGGCTTCTGTTAGTCTGCGGCGCGGGAGGGAAAACGTATGGGCAGGCTGATTTCCATGCTCTCGGGGTCACTGTGGCTGGCGGCGTGCGCGGCCGGCTTTGCCGGCGAACCGACTCCGCCCATGCAGCCGGATATTCCCGCCGACTTCACCGCGCCGACCGCGGCGTTCGACTACGTGAAGCGCGAGGTCATGATTGCGATGCGCGACGGCGTGAAGCTCCACACCGTCATCATCGTACCGAAGGGGGCGAAGGGCGCGCCGATCGTGCTGACACGCACGCCATACAACGCCACCAAGGGCGCCGAGCGCATGGCGAGTCCGCATATGCTGGAAGCGTTGCCGGATGCCGACGAGGTGTTCGTCGCCCACGGCTATATCCGCGTCTATCAGGACGTGCGCGGTAAGTACGGCTCGGAGGGTGACTATGTCATGACGCGCTTCCTGCGCGGGCCGCTCAATGACACGCCCGTCGATCACTCGACCGACACCTGGGACACCATCGACTGGCTGGTAAAGAACGTGCCGGAGTCGAACGGCAAGGTGGGCATGATCGGCTGCTCCTACGGCGGCTTCACCGTGCTCATGGGACTCATCAACCCGCACCCGGCCCTCAAGGCCGTGGTGCCCGAGTGCCCGATGGTCGATGGCTGGAAGGGAGACGACTGGTTTCACAACGGCGCCTTCCGTCAGACCAACTTCGACTACATTTACCAGCAGACCACCCGCCGCGGCGAGGGTCAGAAGATCCCGCGCGGCGTGTTCGACGACTATCAGCTGTTCCTCGGGCTCGGCTCCGCGGGCGCGTTCGCACAGCATTTCGGCATCGACTCGCTCCCCTTCTTCCGCAAGCTCGCCGAGCACCCCGCGTACGACGAGTTCTGGAGCGGGCAGGCGCTCGATCAGATTCTCGCGACTCAGCCCCTGAAGGTTCCGATGCTCCTGGTGACGAGCCTGTGGGATCAGGAGGACATCTATGGCGGCGTACATATCTATGCGGCACTGAAGCCAAAGGACCCTGACAACAAGCTGGTTTTCATGGTGCTCGGGCCCTGGCGGCATTGCGGCATCGGTGCGGACGGCACGACGCTTGGGCCGCTGAAGTTCGACGGTGACACGGCGTTGCAGGCGCGGCGCGACGTGATCGAGACGTTTCTTGCAGAGCATCTGCAGGACGGCGCGCCGCAGGCTGGCATCCCACCGGCGATGGTGTTCGAGACCGGCACCAACGCCTGGCGCCGCCTGTCAGCGTGGCCCCTGTCGTGCGCCGCGGGCTGCGCATCGAAGTCGCAGCCGCTCTATCTGCAGCCGCACTTCGGGCTGAGCTTCGCAGCGCCACCGCTCAAGAGCGGCATGCCCTACGATGAGTATGTGTCCGATCCGGCGAAGCCCGTGCCTTACATCCCCCGGCCGGTGTCGTTTGCCGATCGTGGAGCGTGGCAGCATTGGCTGCAGACCGATCAGCGCTCGGCCGTCGACCGCCCCGACGTGCTCACCTATACCTCCGAGCCGCTGACTTCCCCGCTGCACCTCGCGGGCGCGCCCATGGTGAATCTCTTCGCGGCGAGCAGCGGCACCGACAGCGACTGGGTGGTGAAACTCATCGACGTATATCCCGATGAGGTGGCGTCGAATCCGCAGATGGGCGGCTATGAGCTGCCCATCGCAATGGATATCTTTCGCGGCCGCTACCGCGAGAGCCTGAGTCATCCGGGCCCCATACCGGCGGGCAAGGTCGAGTTGTACCGCTTTGCGCTCCCACAGGTGAATCACGTCCTCCTGCCGGGCCACCGCCTCATGGTGCAGGTGCAGTCGAGCTGGTTCCCGCTCTACGACCGCAACCCCCAGACCTATGTAAAGAACATATTCTTCGCAGCTCCCGCTGATTATCAGAAGGCGACCCAGAAGGTGTTCCACACCGGCGGGGCCGCGAGCTTCATCGATCTGCCGGTGGTCGCAAGGCACTGAAGGCGCCTCGGGCGAGGCTGCCCGCGGTGGCGCTGCCGGAGAAGCCAATGCCGCAAACCGGCCAGTCAGCCGCGCGTGGCGTGACGATAATGGGGTAGGCCGCGCACCGCCACGCAGCATCGGTCAGGACAGGACTCATGGATCAGCAGCCCCAGCAAAGTCAGCCGGCACGTGCGCGCCGCCCGAGTGGGCGCGATGCCAAGATCGCGGCGCGCACTGCGCGCAGCCACGCCTTTGTCCCCTACATCACGCGCAATATTCCCTGCTACGAGGTGTTGTCCACGGAAGGCCTCGAGCTCCTCGAGCACAACGCCGACACGATCCTCGAGGAGATCGGCATCGACTTTCGCGACGATGCGGAGTCGCTCGCGCTGTGCAAGGATGCGGGCGCCGACGTGCAGGGGGAGCGGGTGCGCTTCCCGCGTGGCATGTGCCGGGCGATAGTCAGGCGCTCGGCGCCGAAGGAATTCACCCAGTACGCGCGCAATCCCGCACGCAACGTCGTGATCGGGGGCAACCGCACCGTGTTCGCTCCCGCCTACGGCTCACCCTTCATCCGCAATCTCGACGAGGGGCGGCGCTATGCGCGCATCGAGGATTTCCGCAACTTCGTGAAGCTCGCGTACCTCGCGAACTCGCTCCACCACTCGGGCGGCACCATCTGCGAGCCGGTCGATCTGCCGGTGAACAAGCGGCACTTCGACATGGTGTATGCCCACATGAAGTACAGCGACAAGCCGTACATGGGCTCAGTCACCCATCCGGAGCGCGCCCAGGACACCATCGAGATGACGCGGCTGCTCTTCGGGGACAACTTCACCGACCCCGCGACCGGCAAGCCGCGCACCTGCATCGTGAGCCTCATCAATGCCAACTCGCCGCTGACATGGGATGCGACCATGCTCGGCGCACTCAAGACCTACGCGCGCGCCAACCAGGCGACCGTCGTCACCCCGTTCATACTCGCCGGAGCGATGTCGCCGGTGACGGTGGCCGGCACGGCCGCGCAGACCCTCGCCGAGGCGCTCGCCGGCATGGCGCTCGCACAGCTCGTGAATCCCGGAGCACCGGTGATCCTCGGCAGCTTCGCCTCCTCGCTCTCGATGCAATCGGGAGCGCCGACTTTCGGGACCCCCGAGCCGGCGCTGGTGCTGTACGTCATGGCGGCGCTGGCGCGGCGCCTGGAAGTGCCGTTCCGCTCCGGCGGCTCGCTGTGTGCGGCGAAGATTCCCGATGCCCAGGCTGCCTATGAATCCGCCAACACGCTGATTCCCACCTGCCTGGCGGGCGTCAACTTCGTGCTGCATACCGCCGGCTGGCTCGAGGGGGGCCTCGCCATGGGCTACGAGAAATTCGTCATGGACACCGACCAGGCGGGCATGATGCATACGCTCCTCGCAGGCGTCGATCTTTCCGACAACGGGCAGGCGCTCGATGCCATCCGTGAGGTCGGGCCGGGCAAGCACTTCCTCGGCTGTGCACACACCCAGGCCAATTTCCAGACCGCCTTCTACCGCTCGCCGCTCGCCGATAACAACAGTGTCGAGCAGTGGGAGGCGGAGGGCGCCAGGGACATGATCCAGCGCGCCAACGGCCTGTGGAAAAAGCAGCTCGCCGAGTACGAGCCGCCGCCGCTCGATCCGGGGGTGGATGAGGCTCTCAACGATTATATGAATCGCCGCAAGGCTTCCTTCCCGGACTCGAACGTCTGAGCCGGGGGCGAAGGGCGGGAAATGCGCTAGCATGAGTGCGATGCGCCAGTCCCCGACGCCCGACCCGTCTCTGCGCCGCTTGCGCGCCGGCATCGTCGGCGGCGGCCGCGGAGCCTTCATCGGCTCGGTGCATCGCATCGCCGCCGAGCTCGACGGACAGGCGAAAGTAGTGGCCGGTGCCATGTCCTCCGACCCGCTGACTGCCCGCGAGAGCGCCGCGGCGTGGTTTCTCGAGCGGGCCTATACCTCTTATGAGGAGATGGCGCGCGCGGAAGCGGCGGACCGCGAGGGCATCGACTTCGTCATCGTGGCCACTCCGAACGACCTGCATCTGCCCGTGGCGCGCGCCTTTTTGACCGCCGGCATCCACGTCCTGTGCGACAAGCCGCTGGCGCTCGATATCGCCGAGGGGGAAGAGCTCGTGCGCCTGCTGGCCCCGGGACGAACCTTGTTCGCGCTCAGCCACAACTACACCGGTTACCCGGCGGTCCGCGAGGCGCGCGAGAGAGTGCGCGCCGGACAGCTCGGGGAGATCCGCAAGGTGATGGTCGAGTACACGCAGGACTGGCTGATGGAGCCGCTCGAGAGTGGCGGCCACAAGCAGGCGGCATGGCGCACCGATCCGAAGCGCGCCGGGATCGGCGGCAGCGTTGGCGACATCGGCAGCCACGCCGCGAACCTGCTCGAGTTCGTGACCGGCGAGCAGATTCAGGCGGTGTGTGCGGACCTCACTTCGTTCGTGCCGGGCCGGCGGCTGGACGATGATGCCAACATGCTCATCCGACTCGCCGGCGGCGCCAAAGGGACGCTGGTGTGCTCGCAGATCGCCTGCGGCGAGGAGAACCGGCTCGCATTGCGCATCTACGGCTCGCGCGCCGCGCTCGAATGGCAGCAGCAGGAGCCCAATACCCTGATCTTGAAGCCCGCCGGGAAACCGTGGGAGCTGCTGCGGACCGGGCAGCCTTATCTGAGCGGGGCGGCGCGCGCGGCGACACGCATACCGGCGGGCCACCCCGAGGGCTACCTCGAAGCTTTCGCCAACATCTATCGCGCATTCATGAGCGATGTGCGCCGGGTGGCCGCGGGCGAGCCGCCGCAGCGTGACTACCCGGGTGCGTACGAGGGGCTGCGCGGTCTGCGCTTCATCGCTCAGGCGGTGGCGAGCTCGCGCGCGGGGTCGGTCTGGATGAGCGTCTAGCGGATCCGCCGCAGATAATCGAACGCCTGACGGGCGGCCTCGAGCTGGCTCATGCGCGTGAACGGCCCTTCCTGCTCGGCGAAGTAGTGCCTGAGTCCGGCTTTTTCCGCGGCGGCGAAGATCGGCCGGTAGTCGATCATGCCGTGCCCGAGCTCCGCGCCCGGATGCTCGGGGCCTGCGCCCCCCGGCAGGAAGTCCTTTACGTGAATCATCGGAAAGCGGTGCGGGAAGCGCGCGAAGTAGTCACGGGGATCGCGCCCGCCGATCACCATCCAACCGCAGTCGATCTCGAACTGCACCAGAGCCGGGTCGGTCTCAGCGAGCAGCACGTCGTAGCCGATGGAGCCCCCCTGGCTTGCGAACTCGAAGTTGTGATTGTGGTAGACGTACTCGAGTCCCGCGCTGCGCGCCTGCGCGCCGAGGCGGTTGGCGAGCTCGGCGGTGCGATGCGCCTCCTCCAGAGTCATGCCACCCTCGTGCGCCCCGGGGATGAGCGAGCGCAGGCTCCCGCTGGCAGCGTAATGCGCGCCGATGGCATGCGCCTGCTCGAAGGCCGCGGAGGGATCGCCGAAATCGAGATGGGCGCTCGGCGCCAGGAGTCCGCTGTCGTCGAGCAGCCGGCGAAAGCCGCTCGCGGTGAGGCCGGCGAATCCGGCCGTCTCCACCTCGCTGAAACCGCTTGTCCTGATCCGCCGCAGCGTGGCCGCGGGATCGGCGGCGAGGGAGTCCTTGACCGCATAGAGTTGGATTCCCGCGTGTCCGGCGAGGGGGAGCGAGCGTGCGACCCCCGGGAGAAGCGGAGCGATGAGCGCTGCGGCCCCGACGGTTGTGGTCTGCGAGAGGAAGCGGCGGCGGCTACAGGTGACCATGGGGTTCACATGGTACGCTACTCGAGTGACGGCGCTGATCCGAACGCGTCTGTGCGTGATGATGTTCCTGGAGTTCTTCATCTGGGGCGGCTGGTTCGTCACCATGGGGAGCTTCCTGGCGGCAAACCTGCATGCCAGCGGAGGACAGACAGCGCTCGCCTACTCCACGCAGTCGTGGGGCGCCATCATCGCCCCCTTCATCGTGGGTCTGATTGCGGACCGTTACTTCAATGCCGAGCGGCTGCTCGGGATACTGCACATCGCCGGCGGTATCCTCCTCTACGTCCTCTACAGCACGCCGGCATTTGCATCCTTCTATCCCGTGCTGCTTGCGTACATGCTGCTCTACATGCCGACGCTGGCGCTGGTGAATGCGGTCTCGTTCCGGCAGATGGACGAGCCGGCCAGGCACTTCGGCAGCGTGCGTGTGTGGGGCACGATCGGCTGGATCGTGGCGGGACTGGTGATCAGCTACCTGTTCGCCTGGGATTCGCACCTTGGCATAGGCCAGGGCCTGCTGCGCCGGACCTTCCTCATGAGCTCGATCGCTTCCCTGGTTCTCGGCGTCTACAGCTTCACGCTGCCGGCGACGCCACCGCGTCCCGCACCCGGCCCGACCACGTTCAAGCGGCTCCTCGGCTTCGATGCCCTGGTGCTGCTCAAGGAGCGCAACTTCGCGGTGTTTTTTGCCGCCTCCGTGCTGATCTGCATTCCACTCGCCTTCTACTACCAGAACGCGAATCAGTTCCTCACCGAGATCCAGGTCGCCAACGCCACCGGCAAGCAGACCATCGGGCAGATGTCCGAGGTGCTCTTCATGCTCGCGATCCCGTTTTTCCTGCGAGCCTTCGGCATGAAGCTGACGCTCCTGATCGGCATGCTGGCGTGGGCGGTGCGCTATCTGATGTTCGCATTCGGCAATGTGGGCGATCTTGCGTGGCTGCTGCTCATCGGCATTGCGCTGCACGGGGTCTGCTATGACTTCTTCTTCGTCTCCGGGCAGATCTACACCGACTCCAAGGCAGGAGCGGAGCACAAGGCTGCGGCGCAGGGCCTGATTACGCTCGCCACTTACGGGGTGGGGATGCTCATCGGCTTCTCGGTCGCGGGACTCACGGTCGATGCGCACGCGGCGGGAGGGGCACATGACTGGAAGGCAATCTGGCTCTTCCCCGCGACCTTTGCCGCGGTGATATTCCTGCTGTTCGCGGCCGCATTCCGCAATGAGAGGATCTCCTATGCCGGAAGGTGAGTTCCGGCCGCGGCCGATGCGTCTCAGTGTCCTCACCGCGGCGCTGCAGGAGCTCACCCCGCGCAGCAAACGCGATGCCGACCCGGATCTTGCCATCGAGGAGTGGCTCGAGTTCGCGCGCGAGCTCGACTGTCCGAACATCGAGCTCTCGGCGGCGCTGCATCCAACCGAGAGCGACGTGCCGCCCGCCGCCATGCTCGACCCGGTGGCTAACACCCTCGATCTGCGGCGGCCGTTCGACAAGGCGCGTGCCGCACGGGTCGAGCGCGCCATGCGGGCGACGCGCGTGGGACTCTCGGATCTGGGCTACTTCGACAACATGCTCGCCGCGGACGAGGCGGTGAGGGCGCGCAAGCACGCCCTGATGCTGCGGGTGTTCGATGCCGCGGTGCTGCTCGGAACCGACGCCGTCACGGGCTTCGTGGGACGCAATCCCCGCCTGTCGATGGACGGGAATCTCATCATGTTCGAGGAGGTCTTCGTGCCGCTGCTCGAGGCAGCCAAGGCGCGCGGGCTCACCTACCGGGTCGAGCAATGTCCGATGCCGGGCTGGAACACGGGCGACCTGTGGCACAACAACATCGCCTACGCGCCCGGCCCCTGGATCGCCCTCCACCGCATCTGCGAGAAGCACGGGGTCGGGGACCAGTTCCGGATCCACTACGATCCCTCGCACGCCATTCTCATGGGACAGGACTCGCGCTCGGTGTTCCAGTACCTCAGGGACAGCGGCTACGGCTTCCTGATCGGCGGCTTTCACGTCAAGGGCCAGGTGATCGACTCGCGCGGCATCGCCGCCTGGGGCTACGGCGGCCAGACGATGCAGCGCGGCGACTGGCACGGCAGCGAGCCGAGCCCGGATCCGGCCAGCCAGGTCAACGCCTGGAAGAAGCAGACGGTGTTCGCCGAGCACGAGCTGCCGGGCACCGCGCGACACGACCCGCTCGCCTACCTGCAGAATCGCTCGGTCGACTGGCTCGATCACCAGCTTGCCGCGCGCGAGCTCCTCAGCATCGAGCCCGACAAGACCTATCTGGTCGTCGAGCACGAATACCCGCCGGCGCGCATTCAGGACCGAGAGCGCCTGAAGCCGATCCTCAAGGCTTCCATCGCCTTCACGCGGGCGATCGATGAGGCGGCGGCGGCGATGTACGCCCTGCAGCACGAGGTGCTCAAGAGTCAGGGAATCGCGGTGCAGGGCATTGGCCGCGAAGCTTTCAGGTCCTGAAGGTATGACAGAGGTGCCATGGCTTTCGTAACCCCCCAATCCCAGCAGCGCAGCTACGATGTCATCGTGATCGGATCCGGCGCAGCCGGCGGACAGACGGCCTACACGCTCTGCATGGAGGGCGCGCGGGTGCTGATGCTGGAAGCGGGGCGCCGCTACGATCCTGCGAGCGAGACGCCCATGTTCCAGACGCCCGACAAGGCGCCGCTGGGTGGGGTCGGAACGCCGCAGAAACCTTTTGGCTTCTACGACGCGACCGTCGATGGGGGCTGGCAGGTGCCGGGCGAGCCCTACGTGCGCATGACCGAGGAGCATGGCGGCCGCTTCGACTGGTGGCGCGCGCGCATGCTCGGCGGGCGCACCAACCACTGGGGACGCATCTCGCTGCGCAACGGTCCGTACGACTTCAAGCCGAAGACTCGCGACGGTCTCGGCTTCGACTGGCCGATCAGCTACCAGGACGTGGCACCGTACTACGACAAGGTAGAGCTCCTGATCGGCGTTTACGGCAGCAACGAGGGTCTGGAGAACACCCCGAGCTCCTCGCCCGGGTGCCTCCTGCCGCCGCCGAAGCCGATCGTGAGCGATTACCTGATTGCGCAGCGGGCCAGGCGCGTCGGCGTTCCCACGATACCCGGCCATCGCGCCGTGCTGACCCGCACACTGGATGCAGACGCGAACTCGGCGCGCCTGTATCCAAACAATGCTACGGCCCGCAGGCTCACGGCCGATGCGATGCGCAGCCGCGGCCCGTGCCTCTGGGCGACCCCATGCGGTCGTGGCTGCGCCATCCGCGCCAACTATCAGTCGACCACCGTGCATCTGCCGCCGGCGCTCGCGAGCGGCAAGCTCGACATCACGACCGATGCCATGGTGTACGAGATCACTCTCGGACCCGATGGCAAGGCAAGCGGCGTCAGCTTCGTGGACCGCACCACGGGCGCCCATGAGCACGCGAGCGCCCGAGTGGTGGTACTCGCCGCGAGTGCCTGCGAGTCGGCGCGCATACTCCTCAATTCGAAGAGCGCGAAATTCCCCGACGGGCTCGCGAACTCGAGTGGCAAGGTCGGCCGCTACATCATGGACACGGTGGGGAGCGATGTATTCGGGCAGGTGCCGATGCTCGAGGCCCTGCCGCCGCTGAACGAGGACGCGGCGGACGGTCACCAGCTCTATACGCCCTGGTGGCTCTATCGCGAGCAACTTGCCGGCAAGCTCGGCTTCGCGCGCGGCTACCACATCGAGTTCGGCGGCGGCAAGCGCATGCCCGGACCCGACACCGGAGTGGGCCTCGAGTGGCTGACAGGCGGCAACTATGGCGCGAAGTTCAAGCAGGACGTGCGTCGCTATTACGGCTCCTTCGTGTACTTCAGCGGGCGCGGCGAGATGATTCCGAACGAGAACTCGTACTGCGAGATCGATCCGGGCGGTCTCAAGGACAAGTTCGGCATCCCGGTGCTGCGCTTTCACTGGAAGTGGTCCGATCACGAGACGCGCCAGGCCGCGCACATGCAGCGCACCTTCGGCGACATCATCGAGGCGATGGGCGGCAAGGCCAATAAGATCGAGACCGACGGCGCCAAGGCGATCGCACCGGGAGGGCTCATCATCCATGAGGTGGGCGGGGCGATCATGGGAGCCGACCCCAAGGTGTCGGTCACCAACCAGTGGTGCCAGACCTGGGACGTACCCAATCTCTTCATCACCGACGGCGCGGTTTTCCCTTCCAACGCCGACAAGAATCCCACGCTCACGATCATGGCGGTGGCCTGGCGCGCCGCCGACCACATCATCGCGCGGCTGCGGCGCAAGGAGCTGTGATGGACCGCCGCACGACGATCAAATGGATGCTGGCGGCGAGCGCAGCCTGGCAGATACCGCGGCAGGGCCTCGCGGCGATGGCGGCCTCCGCGGCTGCGCAGACCGAGAGCTTTGCGCAGGGCTACGGGACCGATCCAGACCTGGTCACGACCTACAGGCGCGGGGACTTCTGGCCGCTCACCCTGAGCGCCCCGCAACGGCGGCTCGCGGCCGTTCTCTCCGACCTCATCATTCCGGCGGACGATCACTCGCCGAGCGCCTCTGCGGTCGGCGTAGTCGATTTTCTCGACGAGTGGGTGAGTGCGCCGTACCCGGTCCAGATGCGTGACCGGCCGATCGTGCTCGAGGGATTCAGGGGGCTCGATGCGGAGGGCACACGGCGCGCCGGCAAGTCGTTCGCCGATCTGCCGCACGCCGCACAGACGGCGATCTGCGATGAGATCTGCAGCGCTGCAGGGGCGCTGCCCGAGCGGCGCGATGCTGCGCGTTTCTTCGCACTCTATCGGGACCTGACAGCCGCCGCCTTCTACTCGAGTCCCGCCGGGCGCCAGGACGTCGGCTACATCGGCAACGTGCCGCTCACGAGCTTCGAAGGAGCGCCGCCCGAGCTGCTCAGAAAACTGAACTTGCTGTGAGGAAAGGTGTCGAGGTTGACCATGAATAAGATCTGGATGTGGTGCGCGCTCGCGGCATTTGCCGGCGGGTCAGGTCCGATACCGGCGTCCGATCCGGCCGCGGGCGCTGGCGGCTGGCAGGGGATGCTTCAGGATCACAGCACGGCCGGGTGGCGCGGCTGGAAGGAGCCGGGCTTTCCGGCCGGCTGGCACGTGGCGGGCGGGGTGCTGTCGAAGGACGGCCCGGTCGACGATCTCGTCACGACGAGGAGCTACGGCAACTTCGAGCTCGAGCTCGAGTGGAAGATCGGCAAGGCCGGCAACAGCGGCATCTTCTACCGCGGCACGCGCGAGTACGACCACATCTACTGGAGTGCGCCCGAGTATCAGTTGCTCGACGACGCCAACGCCGAGGATGGCAAGAGCCCGCTCACGGCCGCCGGCTCGGATTACGCCCTCTACGGGGTGCCGCCCGGCGTCGCCAAACCGTTCGGCCAGTGGAACCGGACACGGCTGGTGGTGCGCGGCAATCATGTCGAGCACTGGTTGAACGGCGTCAAGGTGGTCGAGTACGACTTCGGGAGCGAGGACTGGAAGAAGCGCGTGGCTGCGAGCAAGTTTGCCAAGTACCCGAACTATGGGCTCGCGCCGAGCGGCCTCATCGGCATCCAGGGCGATCACCCCGGCGCGCTCGAGATCCGCAACATCCGGATCCGCGAGCTGCACTGACGGATCCGCTTCCCGGGGATTTCCATGCCGGTACCGCTGGCTGATTCGATGCGCCGCATCAGCGGCCTGCTTCAGTCCGGTCAGTACCGCGCAGCGCACCAGCAGCTGGAGTCTCTGGTAGCCGCCAATCCCGGTTACGTGGAGGGGCTGCGCCTTCTCGCCGGCACCAAGCAGGCCCTCGGTGAGGGCGCGCAGGCGGAGGCGCTGCTGCGGCGCGCACTCCAGATCGATCCCCGCTCGACTCCCACGCTGACCACACTCGCGGAGTTGCTGCTGCTCTCGGGCCGTGGGGTCGACGCGGTGCCCTTGCTGCGGCGTGCAATCGAGGGCACGCCGCCTTATCCGCGTGCGGCATTTCTACTGGCGCGGCATTATCTCGGCACGGGCCAGCCGGCACTGGCGCTGGAGGTCGCGACGCCCTGGTGCACCAGCGCGCCGGCGGATGCGGACCTGGCGGCCCTGCACGTTGCGGCGTACGCCGCGCTCGGACGGCCGGGAGAGGCGGTTGTGCACTATCGTCGCCTGTTGGCCCACGCGCCGGACAACGCCATCGCAGCCCATGCGCTGGCGGATGCCCTGAATGCCGCCCGCCAGCCGGAAGAAGCCGAGCGCATCGGACGCCAGACGCTCGCGCGCACTGCGCCGACGGCGGCGCTTCATTACACGCACGCCCGCAGCCTCCTCAGCCTCGAGCGATTCGATGAGGCCGAGCTCGCCTTGCGCGAATGCGTGAGACTCGATCCGCGCCGCGCCGAGGCCCACGACCGCCTGGCCGAGCTCATCTGGATGCGCACGGGCGATATCGTCGAGGCGACACGGTCCCTCGATCAGGCGCTCGGGAAACTGCCGCACGACGATGCCTTGCGCGGCACCAAGGCGGCGCTCCTCCAGGGGGCCGGGGACTCGCGCGGCGCTTTCGCCTGCCTCGCCGAGCGAGCCGCGCGAGCGGATGCCCACCCCAGTATGCTCATCCGCGCGGGACTCGCGGCGATGGACTTCGACCCCGCCGCGGCCCTGACGCTCGCCGAGCGCGCCTTGCGCGCACTACCCGGCAACCATACGGCCCGTAAGCTCCTCTGCGCGGCATACCTTGGCCTCGGGGAGGGCGGGAAGGCGCTCGCCGAGTGCACCACGCTCGTCGAGGCCACGCCCGACGATCAGTATCTCATTGCCATGCAGACGACGGCGCTGCGGCTGCTCGACGATCCGCGCTACGAGTCGCTCTGCGATTACGACCGCATGGTGCTGTCAACGGTCCTCGAGGCACCGCCGGGCTGGTCCGATCTCGCGAGCTTCCTGACAGAGCTCGCCCCGCGCCTGACCGCCCTGCACAACCCGCACGGGCATCGTCTGCTCTACCAATCGCTGCGGCGGGGTACCGAGACCACGCAGGATCTCTCGCGCAGCAACGACCCCGTCATTCAGGCGCTCTTCCGCGCCTTTGGCGCGCCGATCGCACGTTACCGCGAGCACATCGGCCAGGGGGACGATGCGTGGCGCCGGCGCAATCGTGGCCCGACGCGCTTCAACGGCGCCTGGTCGGTCCGTCTGCACCGCGACGGCTACCACACGAGCCATGTGCACCCCAAGGGATGGATTTCCTCCGCCTGTTACATTCAGCTCCCCGACAGTATGAAAGCCGGGCACACGGAGCAGGGGATCCTGAGCTTCGGCGCGCCGGGCATGCTCACCATGCCCTCCTTGCCGGCAGAGCTATCCGTGCGCCCCGAGGTCGGGCTGCTGGTACTTTTCCCGTCCTATTTCTGGCACGGGACGCTGCCTTTTCAGAGCGACCAGCCGCGCCTGACGGTGGCATTCGATGCCGTCCCGGACACCGGCGCCGGCAGATCCTGACGCCGCGCGCCAATCGGCGCACAAAAAAATCCCCCCTCACGTTGCCGTGAGGGGGGAGGGTCCGATCGTATTACCAGAAGTACTTGGCAGTCAGGTTGACTTCGCGGCCGAGGATCGAGCGGCCGAAGCCGACTTCGTTTTGCACCGTGTTGCCGCCGAAACGGGCGTTACCCTCGGTCAAACCGATCTGGTTGGTGAGATTCGAGCCGAGCAGGCGGATCTCCCAGCTCTCGCCGATCCGGGCATCGATGCCGGCACCCAGGTCGTAGTAGCTGTGCAACGGCAGGAGGCCCGTGTTGTCCTGGTAATGCTGGCCGATGTGCTCGTAAATCACCTCCTCGGTCAGCGTGCCCCAGTTGAACACCTGCGTGTCGCTCGGCGTCACGCGAACCTGCGCGTTCGGCAGACGTGCGAGCTGCTGGCCGTTGATGGTGCCGCAAATCGTCTGCAGCTGGATGTTCTGATAGATATAGCAGCCCTGGAAGTCCTTGTAGTATCCATGCTCGACGATGCCATTGACCGTGATCTTGAAGGCGGCCAGGGCCTGGTTGCTGCTGGTTGCGAAGGGATTCACGCTGCCGTCGACCCGCAGTCCCAGAGCGGTCGTTCCATAGGAGGCGGGCGGCCCCAGGATCACGTGATTGACATCGACCGGCTGGTACGCCAACCCGCTGAACTGCTTGTCGTAAACCGAGGCGTCGATATAAGTCCATTGATTCTGAATCTTGAATCCGGCCTCGTAGTTCTGGATGCTCGCCATGGGCGTATGGCTCGGGCAGCCGTTCGAGCCGTTGTAGACGTTGCAACGGACATCGTCGAAGACATCGAACGTATGGCCGTTATTGATGCGTACATAAGCGCTCATGTTGTCGCTGAACTCGTAATTCGCGCCCGCGGAGAAGCTCGGCATCGTGTTGTTCGAGCTGGCGGGCGAGTACGTTCCGTTGGGCAGTTCCACCGCGTTATCCCACAGGTCGAACGCCGTGCCCATCTGGACCGGTGAGAGGTTGCTCGTCTCCTGACTCAGGCTGATGTGAGCGAGCCGGGCCGAGAGGTCAAACAGCCAGCGATCGATTTTCCAGGAGTCCGAAAGGTAAACGGCCTCCTGCGTGGCGTTGCCGTCCTGGAGGATCTGGTAGCCGCCGTTGGCACTCACGATGCCCTGCGGGCTGGTCACCTGGTAGATATTGCCGGCGGCATCATGACCCGTCAGAAGGATCGCCTGGGCGTTGGGCTGATTGGTGATCAGCACGTTCGAGCCCAGCGACCAGTTGTCGTTCATCGTGTAGTGGTTGACGTACAGGCCCATCGTGAGCGCATTGCCGTTGCCGAAGTCCTTGATGGCACGGAATTCGTCGGTGATGCTCGTGAGCTTCTTCAGCACCTCCCACACCTGCTGCGTGACGATGCTCTGGTTGGGATCGACCGCCTGACCACTCTCAAACGTCGCCGACACGTTGGCCAGCGGCAGGGCGGCAGGCAAGGTCAGAGTCGCCATGTAGGCCGACAGCGTCTGCGGGTTGCCGTTGTTGATCATCGCGTGGGTATTCACGTACCCACCGTCGAACATGAAGTTGTTGCTGATCGACCAGCCGTTGCCGAAAGCTTCCTTCAGCTCCGAGCCGAAGAAGCTCAGATCGCCCCCACGCCCCTCACCGATGTCGTCGTTCTGGAAGCAGTTGCACGCAGGATTCGGGATCTGGAAATTCTGCAGCATCTTGCTGTTGTAAGTGGAATTGAGCTGATTGAAGCCGGGGTAGGTGCTGACCGAGCCGTTGTTGACGACGTACGGAAAGTCGGCGACCCACGCGTTATGGTCGTGCATGGTTCTCGCCCAGAACATGATCGACCCGTTGTCCAGATCGTGCTTCAGCGTGGCTGTCAGCTGCCCTCCGACATCGGAGGGGTATTGTGGATTTCGCACACCCTCGGAGGTACGGTAAAAGCCGCCGATGCTGCCGTACCACCCGTCGGCGATCTTGCCACCCTGGAAAAGATCCGCCCGATAGAGTCCCTCGGAGCCGTAGGTGACGCCAAACGACCCTTCACTCTTGTCCTTGCCGGTCCTGAGGATGAAGTTGGCGGTCGCGCCCACCTGGCCTGACGAGAAGATTGCGCTGGTGCCACCCTGAACGAGCTCGACGCGCTCGACCGTATCGTCAAAGCGAATGAAGGAGCTGTTGTCCATGAAGGACAGGAACGGAGAGCCGTAGACGGGCGAACCCTGAATCATGGTGGTGAAGTAGGGCGAGTCGCCGCCGCCATTGGGAAAGCCGGCCACGTCGATATTGACGCCTGTCTGGCCGCCCGAATTCTCGGGCCACACTCCGGGCGAGAGCTTGTAGATATCGGATGCAGCCGCGGGATTCGTCATCGCGATGTCCTGGAGCGATGCCGACACGATGTTGTAGCTCGCGTCGAGCTTCTTTACCCCTTGCGCGGTAGCCGTGACCACGATCTCCTGCAGTCCGGTGGGCGCGGTCGCTGCCGCCTGGTCCGCCGCCGCCTGATCGGCCGCATAGACGGGGCTCCCGGCCGTGCCGTAGAGGATGGCAGCCACCGCGGCGCCGATCAGCGGCCGGCGCGGGAAAGATGCAACTGCAGGCAGTGCCTCCCGTGATGAAGTAGAAGCTTCTCCAACCAACCGAGCACTCCGTCGGAGTGCTTTGTTGCTTTTTACTCTCATGGACAATCCCCTCCGAATACGTGAAGCAGACCAGTGACCCCCGAACAGAGCCTCGCGACCGGGCTCTTTTTTCGGCTAGGCACTTGAGTCGCAAGGACCTACGGGTCGAATGTAATGCGAACAATTCGCGATGACAAGTATGTGTCGCGTATTTACAACGGTTGTGCTTGCATCGTAGGACGTGACCGTCACACGCTTCGCCCCTTCCCAGAGCGCGCGAGCGGCACCTGAGGCTGCGGTGCAACAGCCCACACCGCAAACGGCCAGGCGGTCGCAGCGTCAGTCCGTTTGCGCGAAGAAGATCAGCTCGGAGGAGAGCGGCTGAGGCAGGGACACGTCCAATCCCTGGTCCATCAGCGAACGTCCCGTGAGCACACGACTCACATCCCGGTCGTGAAGATGGAGGGTATAGCGGCGCGCCGGGTCGAGGCCTGCGAGACGAAAGCGATGCGAGGGCTCACCGGAGGCGGAGCCGCGAAAGGCGTAGAGCACGCCGCGCTGGCGGCGCGGGGAAAAGTACTCGATACCATCCCAATGCACGCCGTCGGGACGGTCGGCGACGTGGTAGAGATCGGCGTCGCGGATGAGAGGACGGAGCGCTGAGCGGTACAGAGCGAACTCGGCGCGCGCGTCAGCCCGCTGCTGCGCCGACCAGGTGCGTGTGTCGAGCATGAGAGAGAACCAACCGAGCATCCCGCTGCGCAGCATGTAGCGAAAGTTCTCCGGGCGCGGCGCCGGCCACGCCGCGACATAGCTTTCCAGCATCGCCGGCGGCAGCACGTGGCTCGCATCGAAGAAGGCGCGACGATTGGAAAGAGGATCGTAGGTGTCCGTAGTGGAGAAATAGTCGCCGTGCGCGGCGCTGCCGAAGTCCACCATGCGGCCGCCGTCGTTGCACAGCTCGAGCAGCAGGCGCGGATGTCGCGCATGCAGCCGCTCATAGATTGCGTAATAGCCGCGGGTGGCGTGATCGCTGACATCGGTCGAGTTCGAGCCCTCGACCCACAGATAACCCGAGTCCGCGTACACCCGCAGCGTTGCGGGGTCGGGCGGGGCGGCCGGATGGTCGGAGCGAGCGCTGCCCTGCGCGACGAGGTAACCATCGTGCTCGAGCATGTCGAGGCGATAATCGGTCACGATCCGCTCGAGCTCGTGTTCGGCCCACTCGGAGGCCGCCGGCACACCGAGATCCACGGTGATGCCTTTGAAGGGCTCCGAGTGCTTCCATCCGGGAGGCGGGTCGGCGACGAGCCAGTCGCGCATGTTGGGATCGTTGACGGTGAGCGCGCCGGGTTGGGTCGAGGTGCCCGCCTGCCCCCAGCTCACCCACAGACCGAAGCGCATCCGGTGGCGATGGGCGAAGTCGGCGAGGCTCGCGAGACCGTGTGGAAAACGGTCGGGGTCGGGCTGCCAGTCGCCGACGCCCCGAAACCAGCCCGCATCGAGATGGAACATCTCGAGGCCGAGCGCCGCGCCATCCTCGATCATGCCTCGGGCGAGTCCCTCGTCCACCGCCATGCCGCTGCCCCAGCTGTTGGTCACCAGGAGTGGGTACGAGGGGTCACGGAGCGTCTCCGCATGGCCGAGCACCTCGCGTATCCAGCGTCGCAGGGTGTTGCCGGCGGCTTCCGGGCCGCCGCTGAAGGCACCCACGAAGACCGTCGGAGTCACGAAGGTGGCGCCCGGCTCGAGCCGTGTGCGGTAGGGGCCGGGGAGGGGGTTCAGTCCGGCAGCTCCGCGCACGGCCGATCGGTCGCGCTCGAGCGCGATGCGTGTGCGCCCGCTGAATTCGATGCCGAGGTACCAGCCGCGCCTGGCACCGCCCGGCTCATCGACCAGGATCCACGGGATCATTTCGCGAGGCTGACCGGGCAGGGGACGTGCGTAAGTGCTCGAGCTTCCCTCCCAGCGGTCGCCGACGGGCAGCGCATCGAGGTGCGTGCCCGAGGCCGAGGGGATATCGGCGCCCTTCTCAATCCATAGCCGCTCGAGCGCTAGGGCGGGATCGACGGCCCATGCAAATGTCAGGCTCGGCTGCAGCGGCAGCCAGAGGGTTTCCCTCCCGAGATTGTGGATCTCAATGCTGTGCTCCAGGGGACCGAAGGGCGCGCGTGCGCGCCAGCGCCACAGCAGGCGCAGCGCCGGCCTCTCGCACCGGTACACGAGCAGGATCTCTTGCGCGTCGCTATGGCTTGCGGCGCGATCCAGGTGCCATTCGAGAGCTTGCCGCGCGCCGGACGCTTCCACGTGATCTGGCAGGGCTTGCGCCAACGAGCCCGTCAGCCGCCAGCCGCCCCGCTGCGCGAGCGCGGCCACTCGCGGCGCCCCCGAGCCCGCCTCGACGCTCAGCATCGTGTCGGACGTCGACAACTCAGGCGTGTTGGCAGGTGCGCCATACGCGGTCGCAGCGAGCATCGAAATGAGCCCAACGAGCATGGTGGCAGGTAGCGGGTGCATGATCGCGTTTCCGGACCGCAGTATTGTCCCGCGGGAGGAGCTTGCGGAACATCTGCGGTTGCGGAGACGTCAAAGTCTTCGAACCGCCGGTGGGCGCGGAGGTACACATGCTGGACGGAAATCGGGGAACGATCGCTCCTCTCGCGCGCAGCGCCTGCGTTACAGCGGCACTGGCGCTGGCGCTCCTTTGCGCCTCGGCAAGCCTGGCCCTCGCTGCCTCGAACCCGGGGCAGGAGGGGGCCGTGTGGGTGCAGAAAGAGCTCAACTTCCGCTATGTCGGATTTACGACGAAGTACAGCTGCGATGGGTTGCGGGACCGGATGCGAGGCATCCTGCTGCGGCTGGGCGCTCGCGACGACCTCACACTCACGGGCTACGGCTGCGTGGGTGTCGACTCGCCGGAGGCAACTCCCGGCGTGAGGATCGTCATGCACGTGCCGCAGCCCTCGACCGCAACCGCCGGTGAGAGCCACGCGCACTGGAAGTCAGTCGATCTGCTGGCGGATCGCGACCTTCTCGACGCCGCGCGCGACTGTGAGCTGATCGCGCAGATCCATCGGGATGTGTTGCCGCTCTTCGCGGTTCGCAATGTCAGCTACAGCGCGACCTGCTCGGCGCATTCGCCAGTCGTGGCTGGCACGCGGCTCAAGGCGGAGGTGTTGGTCGCGGACTGACGCGCGGAACGCCGGAGGCGCCGCGACGTCCAACGGGACAGGCGCTGGTCGGCGGAGTTGCGCAGGCGCAGGCGGGAGCGCTGCGGAAGCCCAACTGGGCCGGGCGGAATCCGCCAGCTGGGTGCCCAAAGAGCTCTCCTCCACCGATCAGGGCTGACGGTGCACATGAACGTGCTCAGCCCCGGCCCCGGCGGACAGCCGGTCATTACGGCACACTGGAAAAGGGTCGACCTGCTCGCCCGCGGCGGCTCCGCAGACGCCGCCGGTGACTGCGAGCTCATCTCGCAGATCAGGCTCAAAGTGCTGCCGCTGTTTCCCATCCGCAATGTTCAATACAGCGCCAACTGTGAGCCGGGTCGCGCGTCCCCCGGCTACACCCGACTGACGGCAGAGGTGCTGGTCCCGGACGCGAGTCCCGCTACCGCAGCTCGCTGACAGTGAGTTAGCTTAAGAGCCGCCCGGCTTCGTGGCAGGCCCAGGAGGCACTTCGCATGCGCATCCGCTGGCTCGCGTTGGCTTTCCTCGCAGTCGCGTGGCCCTGCACCGTGGCGGCGAGCGGTGCGGCGACCGTCCTGGCCGGAACTGCGCGCTTCCAGTTCCTGACTGCGACCTTGCTGCGGATGGAATACTCCCCCTCCGCCACCTTCGCCGACGCGCCGAGCGCCGTGGTCGAGAAACGCGATTGGGCCGGGGTCACGGTTCAATCCCACGACGAGAATGGCTGGCTGGTGGCCAGCAGCGGACCGGTGACGGTGCGCTACCGGCTCGGGTCCGGCGCCTTTGCGGCGGCCAATCTCGAGGTGAGCTGGAAGGACCGAGGCGCAACGCTGCATCGATGGCATCCGGGGGAAGCCGATCCGCAGAACCTCGGCGGCCTCACCTACTCGCTCGACAACATCAGTGCTGTGAATCTGCCGACCGATGGCATGGACCTCTCGAGCCCGGTCAACGACTCGATTCCTGGAATCGACCTGGTCTTGCCGAAGGCGCTGCCCGGGCTCCTGAGCCGCAGCGGCTACGCCTTCATCGACGACAGCCGCACCCCCTTGTGGGATGCGCAGCTCAAGTGGATCGAGCCGCGCCGCGAGTCGGGCGGCCAGGACTGGTATCTGTTCGCCTACGCCGGCGATTACCGCCGCGTGCTCAGCGAATACGCGCAGCTCTGCGGCTCGATTCCAATGATCCCGCGCTACGCGCTCGGCGCCATGATCACGGATTTCAACTTCGAGTATTTTCCGGGCAGCGCCGAGTCGCAGCGTGCGGACTTTCGCCGCTACGACCAGCAACACCTCATGGGGGAGCTCTCCCGCCTGCGCGGCGATCAAATTCCCTTCGACATGCTGGTGCTCGATTTCGCCTGGCACAACTATGGCTGGGACGGGGGCTATGACTGGAGCCCGCTCTTTCCGCAACCGCTCGAGCTGATGCGCGCCCTGCATGCGCGTGGCATCAAGCTGAGCCTCAACGACCACCCGGGCTACATCCACACCAATGAAAGCATCCTCTCGTTCGAGGACAGCCATGCGCCGGCGGTGTTGGCGGCGCTCGGCCGGCCGCTGCCGCCGAGGCCTTCCTTCGACCTGGACGTGCGCGAGGGCTGGAGCTTTGCGACCGATCCGAAGGACGTCGGACTCAAGGAGCGGTGGTACGCGGGCGGGGCTGGCGCAGCGCAGTGGCGAGCGATCCGCATCGGGCTCGCCTGGGAAGAGCAGGGGCTCGAGGACTATCGTGGGACAGGCTGGTACCGCACTTCGGTCGAGCTGCCGGCGCAACTGCCCGCGAGGCTGTATCTCTATCTCGGGGAGGTGCGCAGGTCCTACCAGCTGTTCGTCAACGGCCAGGAGGCGGCCGCGAGCCGCATCCATTGGCCACAGCGCCTCACCTGGAGCGACATCACTCCTTACGTCAGGGCGGGCGCGCGCAACGAGATCGTACTGCGCGTGGAGCCGGACCTCGAGGCGAAGGGGGCCGAGCGCCGCGACGGCATCGTCCTCGGGCCGACCGCGATCCGCGACGTGGTGCCGCCGGAGCGCATCTATTTCGATCTGTCGGATCGAAAGCAGGCCGAGGTGTTCATGCGCGAGCTCCACGGGCCCCTGATGCGGGAGGGCGTGGACGTGTGGTGGGTCGACGGCGGCAGCGGCTCCGTCGACATGCCGGGGCTCAACCGGCAGCTCTGGACCAACAAGGTCTATTACGACTTCAGCGAGCAGCAAACAGGCAAGCGCGCATTCATTCTCGGGCGTTACGGCGACTGGGGGAGCGAGCGTTATCCAGGTTTCTTCACGGGAGACACCTACTCCGAGTGGCCGGTGCTGGCCTACGAGGTCGCCTTCTCCGCGCGCGGCGGCAACGTGCTCATTCCCTACATCAGTCACGACATCGGCGGGTTCCACGGCAAGCGCATCCCTTTCGACCTGTACGCGCGCTGGATAGAGTTCGGCGCCTTCAGCGGGATCCTGCGCATGCACAGCGCTCACGAGAACCCCCGCGAAGGCAATATGCGGATGCCGTGGCTGTACGGCCGCCGCGGGATAGAGCTCATGCGCAAGTACTTCACGCTGCGCACGCAACTGATTCCTTATATCTACAGTTTCGTCTGGGTAGCCCACCGCGACTCGCTGCCCCTGCTGCGGCCCCTTTACCTCGACTCATCCGAGCTGGAAGAGTCCTACCGCCATCCGCACGAATATCTCTTCGGCGACTCGCTCCTGGTCGCGCCGGTTCTCGACCCGAGCGGCAGCCAGTCGGTCTGGCTCCCGCCCGGAGACTGGCTCGGCTTCTTCGACGGCAAGCGCTACCAGGGTGGGAGTACCTTCACAGCGCGTTACGCCGTGGATGAGATTCCGGTGTTTGTGCGCGCCGGCGCCGTCATTCCGGAGCAGCCCGTGAGCGAGTACTCGGACGCGAAGCCGCTCGACTCCCTGATACTCAATATCTATGGCTCAGGGAGCGGACGCTTCGAGCTCTACGAGGACGATGGGGTATCGCTCGGTACCGATGATCCGGGTCGGCACGCGCTCACGGCCATCACGCACCGGGTGGGGAGCGATGGGGTTCATCGCCTGGTGATCGAGCCGGCGGCGGGTGCCTATCCGGGGCAGCCGGCGGCGCGCGCCTACCAGCTGCGAGTGCACGGCGCGGGGAAACCGTCGTCAATTTCCGTCGACGGACGTGAGGCCGGTGGTTGGCGCTGGGATGCGCGAGAGCACGCTGCATCCGTCAGTCTGCCGCCGCACTCGATCCGCGAGCGCCTCAGCGTCGAGTGGCGCTAGGCTGGCGTCAGGCTCTCAGACCAGGCACAGCCTCAGGAGATCCTGTTCCAGGAGCCACTCGAGCGCAGCCCGCCGCGCCTCGATCTCAGCCAGTGCCTCGAGTAGCGGCGAGGGATCATGCGAGATGGGACCCTGGGAGGCCATGGCGAACGATGCCCCGTCAGTGAACCACTCTTCGGTCGTTTCCTCTCTCTCGGTCACCTCGCTCGGGTGCCCGACGCGGCCGGATGGACGGACGATGACCGGGGAATCCAAGCTCGTCATGTGCTTGACCTCCGCAACGCGGCTGCTGGGTACAGCGCTGTTCGACTCTAGTGCACGCGGCGCGTTCCGTCGACCTTCAGGCAGTCACATTCATCACGGTCGCGTACTTCTCGCGATCGATGGCCACAAAGGGCAGCAGAGTCAGCGGCGACGAGGCGACCGTCGCTTCCCAGCGACGTAGCGCGACCTGCCGCGCGGCCAGGAGCTCTGTACGCCGCGGTCGCGGCGGCTCCCCGTCCGCCCGCACCGGCAGCAGCACCAGCGGCCCGCACAGCAGCGCGATCTTTTCGGGGTGGCGCTCGAGGAGCGGCTCCAGGCGCAGCGCCCGCGGCAGAATGAGGTCGATGCGGTCGCCGTCATGCCATTCGCGGCTCACGGCAGCGAAGGTCCCCGGGTCCGCAGGCCCCGACCAGCGCTTGCCGTTGATCTCGATGCGGGCGGCATCGGCCCAGGCGGGGATACGCAGGTGGAGTGCAAAGCGCTCCGGCCGGGACAAGGCCAGACGAAGGGCGACCTCATCGGCGAAGGGGTAGTCGCCCGACTGCGTGAGGGTGGCGGGGCCGCCACCCGCGAGCCACCGCACGCTCGAGGCCAGGTAGAGATTGACGTAAATGCCCTGGCCATCGCGGAAGTAGCTATTGATGCCGTAGTCGGCCGCGACCTGCGGCAAGGTGCCCGAGCAGCAGGGGAAGCGGTGATTCGAATAGACCTTGCTGCCGGAGAAGTTGTAGTCGGCGTAGTAGAAGGCGCGTCCGTCCGCCTTGAGGGGAAGCGCTCCCAGCACCGTATTGAACATGACGCGCTCCATGCTGTCGCCGTAGCGGGCATCGCGGGTCACGCGCAGCAGGTAGCGCGTCAGCTTGAAGTGCGCATAGGCGCCGCACGGGGTCTCGAAGCTGTTGTGCGTGGCCGTGAGGCTCGAGACGAGCTCGTGCCCGTCGGCCGACGTGAGCATCTCATCGGGTCCCCAGCCACCCGTCGGAAAGCTCTGCGCGGTGAGCATCGCGAAGGCATTCTCGGCGGCGCGCAGGTGCCTTTCGCTCCCGAGCGCCAGGTAGGCCTGCATCGCCGATGAGAGTGAGTTGACATAGCTGTAGGCGTGCTTCCCTGCGAGCACGTTCTCACCGCGCGACAGCGGGTCGAACCAGGTCGCATCGTCCAGGAAGCGCACGGCGAGGTCCCGGTAGCGGCGGCCGGCGCCGTAGCGCCAGGCGAGAAAAAGGTTCTCCGGCATGGTGTACGACTCATCCCAGCGGTACGACTGGTCCTTACCGGGACGCCAGGGGAGCTCGCGATCGATGGCCGCGGGCGGCAGGTGTGGGAGCGCAGCGGCGGTCGTGCGATCGAGGACCGCGAGCGCGCGTGTGTCGCCTGCGAGCCGTGAGGAGTCGAGCAGTCCGAGGACCAGCTTGTCGTAGCAGTAGGCGGGAAAGCGGTTGAGGTCGTAGAAGCTCTCCGAGATCGTGGCCGCGTACAGCTCGTTCAGGCGCAGCACCCGGGCCTGCGCAGCCTGCGAGCCGGTGATTGCGTGGTAACGGGCGAGAGCCGAGATCCACTGCCCGAACGTGGCGCCCGGCGCAAAGCCCGCGTCGTCCCGGTGCCAGTCGTAGTTGGGATCATAGTTATACCAGCCGCCGAGGTCGGCGCCCGGTGCGCTCATGCCGGCCATTTGCCGAAAGGGCTTGAGGAGGCTGTCCTCGCTCAGCTGCATCAACACCTCGTGGGTGCTCTCGAGCTGAGCGCGCTGCAGCGCGCTGTCGACCCTCACATCGGCGTAGCCGAACTCCCGCAGCGGCGGCCGTGGAGTCGCGGCGCGCAGTCGTGGAGCACGGCAGAGGAGTGCGGCGGCGGCGGATAACCGCGCAAAATCACGCCGCGAAAGTTTCCCTGAAGCCATGCGCGACTCATGCTCGCGCGCTTTGGCAGCGGCACGCAAGCGGCGCCGCTTCGGGAGCGCCGTCCGCTCAGGTATATTGCCCGCGCACCTGAGATCGTGCTGCTCAGAGGATGGACGGTTCGTGAATACCCTGTCCGCGTGGTGGGCTGCTGCCGCTCTGATGGTCGCCGCGGGGCTCCCCGGGGTGACGCGGACCGCCGAGCCGTCGCCCGCGCTGCGCCTGGCCCTGGACTTCCAGGTCGATGACGGCCTCAATCTCAACCGCCTGGTGCGCGACGGTGAGGTCGCCGCACATCTGCTGCTGCGATCCGGGAGCGAGCCGAGGATTCTGATCGCCTTTCCCGCCGGAGACAGCGGCGTGGGGCTCTGGTTCGCGAAGCGCTCGGAGAAGGTGCGCTGGACACTCGCCGGTCCGCCGCAACCGATCCGTGCCACGGACAAAGAGGGCCGCGCGCTCTACGGCATCGTGGCGGTGGTCAGCGTCGCTGCGAGTGAGCTCGAGCCACGGCAGGCCGTGGTCTCGAGCATCCGCGTGTTGCGCGACTACCAGCAGACGGGAAGCATGCCGGCCAGCGTGTCGGTGGCGCCGAGCATCGAAGGACACACGGTGACCTGGTCCCGCGACCGGCTCGACGGCGCGGCGGGTTATCGGCTCGCGCTGGAGGTCACCCACGGCGAGCTCGATGCGGGCCACATCCGCGCCGGCCCTGACGGCATCATCGGCCTGCGTATCACCGGGCTGAGCGGCGAAGCGCCGCTCAGCCCGCTCGCCGGCGCGGAGCTTCTGGCGCAGGCAGCGGCGGCTGATCCCGCTGCGCGCGATACGCTGACCTTCCTCAGCTACCGCGAGAAATTTCTCGCCGGCTCCTGGCGCTTCGACACTTACTTCGGGCGCGACACGCTCATGTCGGTGCGTCTGCTCCTCCCGGCGCTGAGCGCGACCGCGGTCGAGGCCGGCCTCGGCTCCGTCCTGGCGCGGCTGTCACCGCAGGGGGAAGTCGCGCACGAGGAAGACATCGGAGAGCAGGCGGTGCTCGATCATCTCAAGGCGAACGGCGCACGTTCCGCAACCCCGGTCTACGACTACAAGATGATCGACGGCAACTATCTGCTGGCCCCCGTGGCGGCGGAATATCTGTTGCGCGATGAGCGCGGCCGCGCGCGCGCGGCGGCCTTTCTCGCCGCACCGGCGGGTGGCGAAGAGCGGATGACGCGCGGCGTCGCTCTGGTGCGCAATCTGCGTCTGGTGATGGGAAGCGCGGCGGCTTTCGCCGACGATCCGCAGGCGAAGGACCTGGTCGGACTGAAGCCGGGCATTGCCGTCGGCGAGTGGCGCGACAGCGAGGGCGGACTCGGCGGAGGACGCTACCCTTACGATGTCGATGCGGTACTGGTGCCGGCTGCACTCGCCGCGGCGGCCGAGCTGAGCGCGAGCGGTCTCCTCGATCCTTACGAGGCAGCCTCGGATCGGACGCTGCTCGCGCGCGCGGCATCGATGGCGCGCGTGTGGCGCGAGCGCGCTCCGCCCCTGTTCGATGTGAGGATTCCCAACAAGGAGGCGACGGCGGCGCTGTGGAGCTACGCGACCGCGGAGCACGTCTCGGCGTTGCCGGCCCTCGCGTCCCTCGGCGCCGAGGATCTGCGCTTTCACGCGCTCGCGCTCAGCGCTTCGGGAGCGCCGGTTGAGGTCATCCACTCGGACGAGGGGTTTGCGCTGCTGTTCACAGAGCCAGACCCGGAAGCGGTGGACCGCGCGGTGACTGCGGCGATGCGCCCCTTCCCCGCAGGCCTCATGACCGAGGTTGGGCTGCTGGTGGCCAACCCGGCCTACAGCACGCCCGAGCTGCGGGCGCGGCTCAACCGCAACGCCTATCACGGCACGGTCGTCTGGTCGTGGCAGCAGGCGCTGTTCGCCGCTGGCCTCGCGCGGCAACTGGCGCGCACCGACCTCCCGCCGCAGGTGCGCACGCACCTCACCGCCGCGCAGCGCACTTTGTGGAGAGCCATTGGAGCGACCCGCAGCTTGAGCAACTCCGAGCTCTGGTCGTGGACCTTCTCTGAACGCCACTATCACGTGGCGCCGTTCGGGGCGGCGGCGGCGGATGCGGACGAGTCCAATGCAGCGCAGCTCTGGAGCACGGTGTACCTTGCCGTGAAGCCTCCCACTGCCGCGGAGAAGACGCCATGAGCCATATCAGCAAAGCGATCCTGTGCCTCGTGCTTCTGGCCGCCGCGGCGAGCACTCCTGCAGCGACCGACCCGAGCTTCGTGCTGCGCGCCGGACTCAATGACGTTCCGCGGTACTTCCCCGGTTATCTCGGCAACGGCTATCTCGGAACGCTCACCGCGCCGCGGGGCACGGAAGCGACGCGCACTTATATGGCTGCGTTGATGGACCATACGCCCGATGACATGTCGCGCCCGGCGGCGGTGCCCGCGTGGAACCAGATCGACTTCAGTCCGGGCATGCCTGGCGAGGGGTTTGAGTGGCTCAACCGCGTGAGCATCAACGAGCGGAGTTTCAAGGACTACAGCCAGACACTCGACCTGCACGATGCCACGCTCACGACGCGCTATCGCTTTCTCGATCGCGGACGCGCGAGCGCGGTCGAGGTCGTCACATTGGTGAGCGAGGCCGCGCCGCATCTTGCAGCCACCCGCATCACGATCACGCCGGATTACGACGGTGTGGTCCAGCTGTCGTTCCCACTCATCCTGTGGGCTGAGCATGCGCCGCGCTTTCCGCTCGGCAAGACGACCGGTCCGGAACAGGAGGAAGTGATCGCAGCGAACGATCTGCCGATCGAAGCGCAGCCGCCGGCCACGCCCGATCGTGAGGCGGTGTGGTATCCCGGTTACGCCGCCGTGCAAGCCGCGGACGGCGACCCGGGGACACTCTCGCTGTGGCTCGATGCCCAGGCCGCAAGCGGCCTGACGATGGCGATGGCCGCCGCGGTATCGCTCCCCGAGGGGACAGCCCCCGAGAGAGTGACGCTGCACAAGACTCCCTACCGCCTGGCGCTCGACGTCGACATCAAGGTGGCCCACGGTCACAGCTACACCTTCACCAAGTATGTGGCGCTGTCACGAGCCGGTTGGGGCGGCAACGCGGCGCAGGACCTGACGCTCGCCCGGGAGGCGCGCAGTGCCGGCTTCGAGCGGCTGCTCGATGCGCATCGCGCCAGCTGGGCGCGGCTGTGGCAGTCGGACATCCTGATCGATGGCGACGCGCATGCGCAGCAGGTGACGCACTCGGAGCTCTATTACCTGCTTGCGAGCTCGACGGCGGGGACGGAGCTCTCTCCCGGGCCCGACGCGCTGACTCCGGAATACAGCGCACACGTGTTCTGGGACAGCGACACCTGGATCTTCCCGGTGCTGCTGCTCGTGCATCCCGAGCGCGCGCAGCCGCTGGTCGACTTCCGCTACCGGACACTCGAGGCTGCGCAGCAGCGCGCGCGGGCGCACGGCTATTCGGGTGCCATGTATCCCTGGGAGTCGGATCCGGAGAACGGCACCGACCAGACGCCGCACTCGGCCGTGCTGCTCGCGGACACCGAGATCCACGTGACGGCCGATGTCGCGATTGCGCAGTGGCAGTACTACCTCGCCACGCACGACCGCGACTGGCTGCGCAGCCACGGCTGGCCGGTGATCCGCGAAGTGGCGCGCTTCTGGGGCAGCCGCTCCACCTACCATCCGCGCGAGCATCGTTACGAGATCAACCACGTCAACTCGGTGGCCGAATCGCACAACGACATTCCCAACGACACCTTTACCAACGTGGCGGCGGCCCGCGCGCTCGCCATTGCGGTGGCGGCGGCCCGGGAGATTGGCGAGCGGCCCGATCCGCTGTGGGCGAAGGCGGCGCGGGACATGTACGTGCCACTGGCGCCGGGCGGAACGCACCATCTGCCCTTCGATCCGTCAGTCGTCAGGTCGAGTGAGGACTTCGGCGGCGGGCCGGTGCCGCTGCTGTTCCTGCCGTCGCTCGATCTGGCGATGAGCCCCGCATTGCTGCGCGGCGATTACGAGTACGCGGTGCGGCCCATACCCATGTCGCGCGCAGGCTGGGGCAGCATGGGTATCGCGCCCTCGATCGTTGCCGCGGCGAGTGTCGGCAGCAGCGATGAGGCGACGGCGCTGCTTCAGGCGAATCTCAATGGCGGGACGCTGAAGCCGCCTTTCAACGTGCGCACCGAGGGCGCGAGCAACAACACCGGTTACTTTCTCACGGGCTCCGCGGGCTACCTGCAGTGCCTTCTCTACGGGTTCAGCGGACTGCGCACTCGCGCGCAGGGGCTGGTCGAGGCTTACCCTCCGGTGCTGCCCGCGGGATGGAGCTCGCTGACCTTGCGGGACATCAGCTTCCGTGGCCAACGCATGGACATACGCATCACCCGGGATTCAGCCGGAGCGGTGCGCCTCACGCGCGAGATGCATAAGTAAGTGGTCCCAGATCCGCGTCCACGTGGGATGCGGTCGCGACCTCCTGCGGGCCGCGCCGGGAAATCAGCGATCAGCGTCGCGATTCCGCGACGGAAAACCCTGCGCCGCTGGAGCGCCGATTGAGTACCCTTCCATCAGGGAACGGCTCAGCGGGGCTGGTCATGAGGAAACGATTTCCCGGCGGTCACATCGGCCCTAACCGCTATCCCCACTGCAAGGTTAGCGATACCGGTCATCTTTGTTTCTGGGACACGAAGCTGGCGATGTGGGTGCCGATGTTCCGGCTGACCAACGCTCAGATGTTTGAGTGGCTGAAGAGCATCAAGGTGCTTGACGCGGAATTGCGCTGAAACCCGGCATCGCCGCTAGACTCCGCTCATTCGCTTGAGCCTCACCCGGATGATTTCGCCGGTGGGCGCTTCGATGCGACCATCCTTGAGGGTGTTGGCTCGCGGATTCACGCCGGCGAAATCGAGCGGCACGCCGAGCTCCCGCGGATAGTGCGGACTGCAGCTCTCGGGACTGAGCTGCAGGCGGCGGGCCCCGGCCGACCACACGCTGCCGCGGGGGTGGAGCTTGCACTCTCCATCACCGGATGCCGCCTGGTACTGGAGGCTTCCTTCTACTCCGCCGTCATCGTACACGTGGCTGATGCTGAGACTGACCACGCGCAGCAGCTGCTTGCCCGAAGCATCGACATAGTCGCCGCTCCAGGTGCCCGAGAGATCATGCCGGGCGGCCGGCATCGTCGCAGGGTGCGGCGGGGCGGTTGCGGGCGCGGCAGGAGGCGTGGCTGCCTCCGACAGTTGGGCGGGCACGGCCGCTTCGGTCACCGCATCTGAAGGCGGCGCGACTGCATCTGACGGTGGCGCGGCACCTGTTTCAGCGGGAGCTGTCGCGCTCACGGCGGCGGCGCTGTGGATCTCGTGGTCGCGCTTTCCGGGGAAGACCACCGCCCGGACAGCGAGGGCTGCGAGGAGCAGTGCCCCCATCGTCAGCGCACCGGTGCGCAGGAGCTGCCTGGGACGCGCTGGCGGGGGCAACACCTGCGACGACCGCGCTGCTGCGGAGGTCGATGCGTCCGGTGACGCGGCCGTAATCGTTGCGGAGGAGGAAGGCGCAGGCGGAGCGGGCGGATGCAACTGATCCCAGACGGTGCCGACCGAGAAGTCGATCGTCATCGACTCGGAAGGATCGAGGGACTTGACGGGAGGCGGCGCGTCCTCGAGCGCGATGGTGCCGGTCGGGCCCGCAGGCAGGGCGGTTGCGGGCGCACGCGGGGCGAGGGGGAGCGTCCCGGTCGGACCGCGAATGGCGACCGTGCCGGTGGACTTCCTTGGGGCGACCGGCTCAGCGCTCACGGGCGGGGAGCGCTCGATCACGACCGTGCCGGTCGATGCCCGCTGCGGCGCGACCGCCGTGGGCGCCGGTACATCCGGCAGCGCGCTCATGAATTCCTCGGCGCTCTGAAAGCGCGCGTCGGGATCTTTGGCGAGTGAGCGCATCACGGCGTCCACGATCGGCTGCGGAATACCGAACCGGTACACCGTAGGCGGCTCCGGCAGGTCGTTCACGTGGGCATCGAGAACCAGGTACTCGGCCTTGCCGCGTGAGTTGAATGGCCGCTGTCCGGCAAGAAGCTCGTAGAGCGTAATGCCGAGGGCATAGATGTCCGTCCGGCAGTCAACGGCGCGGCCGAGAATCTGCTCGGGCGCCATGTACAGGGGACTGCCGATGCTGGTGCTGACCTTGGTGGCGCCCGTTACGCCCTGCCGCTTCGCGATTCCGAAATCCATGACCTTGACGATGCCGTCGCCGGCGACCATCAGGTTGCCGGGCTTCAGATCCCTGTGGACGATCCCGGCGCGGTGCGCCGCCGCGACTCCCCGCAAGGCCTGTTTGAAAATCGGCATCGCCTCGTGCGCGGGGATCGCTCCGCGCCGCCGGATCAACTGCTCGAGGCTCTCGCCATCGATGAACTCCATCACCGCGACGGGCGCGCCGTCATGGACGAAGTAATCGAAGAGCAATGCGACGTTGGGGTGATTGAGCGCGGCCTGCACGCGCGCCTCCAGACGGAAGCGCTCGACGAAGTCAGGATCGTTACGCGCCTCGGCGCTCATCACCTTGACCGCGACGGTGCGGTCGAGATTCTCATCGAGTGCTTTGTAGACGACGCCCATCGCGCCGCGACCGACGAGCTCGAGGATGCGATAGTGGCCGAGAAGCTCGCCGATCATGGTCGCAGCAGACGTCCGCTCATTGCGTCTGTTGGATCGCTTCGAGCGTGCCGGGAGCTGCTGCCGCGCTGCCGTCGGCAATCAGTGTCGGCTGTGCGCCGCTCGGCGGTCCATCGGCCCCCATGCTCCTGGACGCCGCTCGCATCGCCTCCATGACCTGCGCCTCCTGCTCGTTTTCCATGGCGTTGAGGTCGTTGAGGCCGATACGGGTGGCGAGGCCTTCGGGACAATCGGAGGGACCACTGAGCTCGACCACCACGGGAATCATCCAGTCATCGTTGCTCATTCCGCCGGTACGCTTGATGTAGTCGTTGGCCTTGAGGGAGCAGTGGCCATTGGCGGTCGTGACATCGAGGGGCTGCACGACCTCGAAGAAGACATGATTGGTCCTCAGGGCCGGCGGAGTGCTCTGGGTGGTGAGAGTTGCCGGCGTGGCTTGCGCGGCCTGCTGCTCTCTCAGCTGAACTTTGATCTGCGCGTTGAGCTCCGCCTTGACTTGCGGCGTCATGGCCGGGGGCGGAGCGATGGACCCTGAGGTGCTGTCCGATTGCGAAGGCGGCGATGGCTCTTGCGAGTGCGGAGTGAGGCTCGTGTAGCCGGGAGGTGAAGCAGGCGACGTGTTGCTCGGGTCGGGAGCCGGCAGGGCAGCGGGCTGCGGCGCGGGCTGCGGCGGCGGGACGGCCGCTTGCGCCTGATACGCCATTTGCATGTTCTGGGCGATGATGTAATCGGTCATCCACTGGTCCGGGCTCGTGTACGCCGCATAGGGCGTGAACATGACTCCATACGTCGGATACCACGGCTGCATTTGCCAGCCCCAGCTATAGAAGACCGGACGCGGCCATGCGCCGAGCGCCCATGCGTAGTAGAGGGCGGGGAATCGCACCGCCGGTACAAAAGTCTCGTACGCGAACGATCGCCCGAATTGATGCCAGACCTGCTGGTGGTACACGTGCGTGTACAGGACGTGTCCGCCGCTGACGAAGGTGCGGCTCACGAATCCTGGTCGCTCGCTACGCTCGACGGTGCCGCTCAGGCTGTTGCCGTAGCGCACGATTCGCACCTGACCGTCGGTGAAGGTGCGGGATACCTGGCGCACGTGGCCGACTGCGGCAGGACGATCCGGCGTTGCGCGCGCAAAGCCGCCGCCGGAAACCGGGCGACGCTCCGCGCTGCCGCGAACCGCGGGTCTTGCGTAATAGCTCGTCCGGCGTTCGCGCCGCTGCGGAGCCTGGTGTGCCACGGCCGGACGCGCGGCCTGCGTGCGCACCGCGGAGGCACGGTGATTCTCTCGCGGCGCGGCCTCGCGCCGTACCGCCGCTCGCTCGCGTTCCGGCCGGTTCTCGTGTTCGCCCCGTGGCTCTCTGGCCTGCGCGATGACGGCAACGCCGGTGAGGGCCAGCAAGGCGATGGTCGCACGGGCCCTGCGATTCGATGTCGACATAATGTGACACTCCAGATACTGCGGGCCGTCAGCTGGCGCCGCCCTGGAAGGAGAAGCGATTTACTCTAGCGCGCGGTGTACGTGGCGGCGCGAACTATGTCGCGAAACGCGGGCGGCAACAGCGGTTTGAGAACCGCCGCACACTCCGGCGCTGAAGAACGCGCAGCGGCGGACAGGCGCGGGAGGGTGAGTCAGGCGCCGGCGCGGCGCCGTCCGCGCGAGCCGGCGCGCGGTGCCGCGGCCTTCGCCTCCGGAAGCGCCACTGCGGTCCGCAGCTGCGGGTAGGGCTCCGTCGAGTGGGGAATCCCCATCGCCTGGACGAAGTGCTCCTGGAACTTCGGCTCGATCGCCGTCTCGATCTTCTCGACGCGGTGCACGAGCTCCTCGATGGTCTTGCGCGAAGCCTTGTCGAGGAGCGCGATGCGGGCTCCCGTGCCCGCGGCGTTGCCGGCGGAGGACACCTGACTCAGGTCGCAGTCGGGAATCATCCCGAGAATCATCGCGTACTTGACGTCGATGTGGCTGCCGAAGGCGCCGGCCAGGCGAATGCGGTCGACTTTGGCAGCCCCGAGGTGGTCCATGAGGAGCTGCACGCCCGCGCGCAGCGCTGCCTTGGCGAGCTGGATCGCCCGCACGTCGTTCTGCGTGATCTGCAGGAGCGGGGAGCCCGAGTGCACCGTGTAGGAGAAGGTGCGGCCCGTGGGCACGATGCGCGCGCTGCGCTCGGCGAGCGTGCCGTCGATGACGCCGTCATGGCTGATGATTCCCGCCAGGTACATCTCGGCGATGACCTCGATGATTCCCGAGCCGCAGACTCCCGTGACACCGCTGTGCGCGATCGACTCGGCAAAGCCGGGGTCATCGGACCAGAGGTCCGAGCCGATGACTTTGAAGCGCGCTTCGAGCGTCGCCGGATCGATGCGCACACGCTCGATCGCCCCCGGAGCGGCGCGCTGACCGCAGCTGATCTGCGCGCCCTCGAAGGCGGGACCGGTGGGACTCGAGCAGGCGAGCAGCCGCTCATTGTTGCCGAGCACGATCTCGGCGTTGGTGCCCACATCGACCAGCAGCGTCAGGCGTGCGGCCAGATCCGGTCGCTCGGCGAGGATCATCCCGGCCGCATCCGCTCCCACGTGCCCGGCGATGCACGGCAGGGTGTAGACGCGCGCGCCCGGGTTCAGTGTCAGGCCGAGCTCGCTGGCGCGCAGGCTGAGCGCGGAATCGGTCGCGAGCGCGAATGGAGCGCCGCCGAGCTCGGTGGGGTCTATGCCGAGCAGCAGGTGATGCATGATCGGGTTGCCGACCACGGTGAGCTCGAGAATATCGGACAGCTCGACCCCGGCTTCGCGCGCCACTTCCGCGGCCAGTGCGTTGAGGGCGCCGCGGACCGCCTCGGTCATCTGCTGCGCGCCGCCGGGATTCATCATGGCGTAGGACACGCGGCTCATCAGATCTTCACCAAAGCGGATCTGGGGGTTCATGGCGCCCGCCGAGGCCCTCACCTCGCCGCTCTCGAGATTGCAGAGGTGCGCGGCGATGGTGGTCGAGCCGACGTCCACCGCCATGCCGTAGACCTTGTCGTGGAATCCAGGCCACACGGCGATCAGCTGCGAGCCTCCGTGCACCGCGACCGTGACGCGCCACTCGCCCTTGCGCAGCGCCGCCTGCAGGCTCTGCAGCACCGCGAGGTCGCAGCGCAGCGGACCGAAGTCCCACTCCTTGTGAAGTGCGTTGAGCAGCCGCTGCAGGTCGCCCGAGGGGTCGTGCATGTCGGGCTCGCGCACTTCGACATAGTGCAGGTGCACGACCGGATCGAGCGTGAACGAGCGGGCATCGGCTGCCTT
>DATGJR010000193.1:0-5952 GCA_035295065.1 Steroidobacteraceae bacterium | reverse complement strand
CCGCCCTTGGCGAAGGGCACCAGCAGGTCGATGACCTTGATGCCGGTGACCAGCAGCTCGCGACCCCCGGTCTGCTCCTCGAACGATGGCGGCGGGCGGTGGATCGGCAGGTACTCATCGGCCTTCACCGGGCCCTGGTTGTCCTGCGGGTGGCCGAGCACGTCCATGATGCGGCCGAGCGTTCCCGTGCCGACCGGGACGGAGATCGGGGCCCCGGTCGCCTGCACCGCGAGGCCGCGCTTCAGGCCCTCCGAGGCGCCCATGGCGATGGTGCGCACCACGCCGTCGCCGAGCTGCTGCTGCACCTCGAGCGTCAGGTCGACGTCCTTGAGCTTCAGCGCCTCGTAGATGCGCGGAATGGAGTCGCGCGGGAACTCGACGTCGATGACGGCGCCGATGATCTGGGTGATTTTTCCCTCGCCGGGAGTGGCCATGGTGTCGTTCCTCAAACCGCTGCCGCGCCGCCCACGATCTCCGAAAGCTCCTTCGTGATCGCAGCCTGGCGCGCTTTGTTATAGATGAGTTGCAATTCGCTGATGAGCTTGCCGGCGTTGTCGGTGGCCGCCTTCATGGCGACCATGCGCGCCGCCATCTCGGAGGCGACGTTCTCGACCGCGGCACGATAGACCTGCGACTCGATGTAGCGCATCAGCAGCCCATCGAGGATGCCGGCCGCGTCCGGCTCGTAGATATAGTCCCAGTGCTCCTGCAGTCCCTCGGTGTCGATGGCGCGGATCGGCAGCAGCTGCTCGACCGTCGGCCGCTGCGTCATGGTGTTGACGAACTGCGCGTTGATGAGGAACAGCCGGTCGATCTCGCCCGCGCGGTAGCCGTCGAGCATCACCTTGACGGTGCCGATCAGGTCCTTGACGTGTGGCCGGTCGCCGAGATGCGCGACGCTCGCCAGGATCGGCAGACTCAGGCGGCGGAAGAAGTTGATGCCCTTGGTGCCGATCAGGCACAGGGTCACCGTCGCGCCTTTCCCCTGCCACTCGCGGATCAGCTTGAGCGTCTCGCGGAAGACGTTGGCGTTGAGCGCGCCGGCGAGTCCGCGATCGCTCGAGATGATGATGATGCCGACCGCCTTGGGCTCGCGCGTGAGCAGGAACGGATGGCGATAGTCGGGGTTGGCCTCGGTGAGGTGGCCGATGACTTCCAGCATGCGCGTCGCATAGGGGCGTGCGAGGCGCATGCGCTCCTGCGCGCGGCGCATCTTGCTGGTCGCCACCATCTGCATCGCCTTGGTGATCTTCTGAGTGTTCTTGACACTCGCGATCTTGGCGCGGATTTCCTTGGTGCCGGGCACTAGTACGTCCCGGTCGCGACGAAGTCCTCGATCACCTTCTTCATCGCCGCCTCGTTCTCCTTGGTGAGCTTCGGATTAGCGTTGATGGCATCGAGGCTCGACTTGTAGTTGCTCTGCGCGAAGGCCTGCAGCGCCGCCTCGAAGTCGACCACTTTCTTCAGCTCGACCTTGTCCATGTAGCCGTTATTGACCGCATAGATGGAGAGCGCCATCTCCGCCACCGACATCGGCGCGTACTGCTTCTGCTTCATGACCTCGGTGACGCGCTGGCCGCGCTCGAGCTGCTTGCGTGTCGCCTCATCGAGATCGGAGGCGAACTGCGAGAACGCGGCCAGCTCGCGATACTGCGCGAGCGCCAGGCGGATGCCGCCGCCGAGCTTCTTGATGATGTCGGTCTGCGCCGCACCTCCGACGCGCGACACCGAGATGCCGGCGTTCATCGCCGGGCGGATGCCGGCGTTGAAGAGGTCGGTCTCGAGGAAGATCTGCCCGTCGGTGATCGAGATGACGTTGGTGGGCACGAAGGCCGTCACATCGCCTGCCTGCGTCTCGATGATGGGAAGCCCGGTGAGCGAGCCCGTCTTGCCCTTGATCTTGCCGCCGGAAGCCTTCTCGACGTACTCCTCGTTGACGCGCGCCGAGCGCTCCAGCAGCCGTGAGTGCAGATAGAACACGTCTCCCGGGAACGCCTCGCGTCCCGGCGGACGGCGCAGCAGGAGTGAGATCTGCCGGTACGCGACCGCCTGCTTGGAGAGGTCGTCGTAGATGATGAGCGCGTCCTCGCCGTTGTCCATGAAGTACTCCCCCATGGTGACGCCCGAATAGGCGGCGATGTACTGCAGGGCGGCGGGACTGGAGGCGGAGGCCGCCACCACCACCGTGTGGGCGAGCGCGCCGTGCTCCTCGAGCTTGCGCACCACGTTCGCGATGGTCGACTGCTTCTGACCGATTGCGACGTAGATGCACTTAATGCCCGAGCCTTTCTGATTGATGATGGTGTCGACCGCGAGTGCGGTCTTGCCGGTCTGGCGGTCGCCGATGATGAGCTCGCGCTGACCGCGCCCGATCGGCACCATCGAGTCGATTGCCTTGTAGCCGGTCTGCACCGGCTGGCTCACGGACTTGCGGTAGATGACGCCAGGGGCGACGCGCTCGATCGGCGCGGTGCGCTCGGCCTTCACCGGGCCCTTGCCATCGAGCGGCGCGCCGAGCGCATCGACCACGCGCCCGAGGAGCCCGCGTCCCACCGGCACCTCGAGGATGCGTCCGGTGGTCTTGACCGTGTCGCCTTCCGTGAGGTGCTTGTACTCGCCCAGCACCACCGCGCCCACCGAATCCTGCTCGAGGTTGAGCGCGAGGCCGAAGGTGTTGCCCGGAAACTCCAGCATCTCGCCATAGCGCGCGTCCGCCAGGCCATGAATACGGGTGATGCCGTCGGTCACCGAGATGATGGTGCCGACGTTGCGCGCCTCGGTGACGGACTTGAAGTTCTCGATGCGTTGCTTGATGAGATCGGAGATCTCGGATGCCTTGATGGCCATGTCGATTCCTTAAGCAGTCAATTCGTAGGCGATGCGCTCGAGGCGCGTACGCAGCGACCCATCGATCACCAGGTCGCCGCTTTGCACCACCGCGCCGCCGATGAGCTTCGGATCGGTGGCGCAGTGCAGTCGCACGGATCTCTTCAGGCGCTTCTCGAGGGCCGCCGCGAGCGTCTTCTGCTGCCCCGCATCGAGCGTGCTCGCTGCGGTCACGGTGACATCCGCCACGCCCTCGGCGGCATCCTTCAGCACATCGAAGAGCGCCGCGATCTCAGGCAGACAGGCGAGGCGGCGGTTGGCGGCGAGCGTGCGCACGAAGTTCTCCCCCTCCGCGCCGAGCTTCGGTCCCGCGATGCCGCTCACGAGCGCCGCCAGCTCGTCCGGCGTCACGTGCGGATTGCCGAGAAGCGCCGCCACGCGCGCGTCCCCGACCACGGCGGCGCCGACGTGCAGCGCCTGCGACCAGGGCTCGAGACGCCTGGTCTGGCGCGCCTCCTCGAAGGCGGCGCGCGCGTAGGGCCGGGCGATGGTGAACTTGTCAGCCATGCGACGCCTCAGACCCCCGCGGCGAGCTGGTCGAGGAGATCGGAGTGCTTTTTGGCATCGATCTCCCGGCCGAGGAGCTTGGCTGCAGCCGCGACCGCGATGCCGGCCACCTCACGGCGCAGGCTTTCGCGCGCGCGCGTGGTGTCGAGCTCGATCTGCTGCTGCGCGGCGGCGACCAGGCGCGCGCCTTCACTGCTGGCCGTGCCCTTGGCCTGCTCCACCAGCTCATTCGCCCGATGCTGCGCATGATCGATGATCTGGTTGGCGCGCTCGCGCGCCTCGCGCACGATCGCATCCGCCTTGCCGCGCGCCTCGGCGAGCGCCTGCTCGCCCTGCTCCGCGGCCGCGAGTCCGTGCGCGATGCGCTGCTCGCGCTCGTTCATCGGGCCGAGGATCATCGGCCAGACGAACTTCATCGTGAACCAGATGAGCAGTATGAACACGATCATCTGCACGATGAGCGTGAGGTTGATGTTCACCGGCTAGTCTCCTGCCTGGACAAGCGCGCGAGCGCTCAGTGTTGCAGCGCGCTCAGGAACGGATTCGCGAAGGTGAAGAAGAGCGCGAAGCCGATGCCGATCATGGCCACCGCGTCCAGCAGGCCCGCGACCACGAACATCTGGATGCGCAGCACCGGCAGGAGCTCGGGCTGGCGCGCCGAGCCTTCGATGAAGCGGCCGCCGAGAATGCCGAAGCCGATGGCGGTCCCGGCCGCGCCCAAACCGAAGATGATGCCGACCGCGAGTACGGTCATGGCCTGGACATGTGCAATTTCCATTCAAATCTCCTCGAGAAGACAAAAAACTCAGTGATGCTCGCTCGCGAGCGCGAGATAGACGATCGTCAACACCATGAAAATGAATGCCTGCAGCACGATGATCAGCACGTGGAAGATCGACCAGATGAGGCCGAGGACGATCTGCGCCACGATCCACACCCAGCCGCTCACGGTGGCGAGCGACTGCAGCCCGTGCGACAGCGTCAGCACCGCGATCAGCAGAAAGATCATTTCGCCCGCGTACAGATTTCCGTAGAGACGCAGCGACAGCGACACCGGACGTGCCAGCAGCGTCACCGACTCGAGCAGGAAATTGACCGGCACCAGGAGGGCCTGCAGGAACCAGTTCTTGGCGCTGAATGGATGGAGCGTCAGCTCGCTGACGAAGCCGAGGAAGCCCTTCATGCGGATGCTGTAGTAGATGATCAGCACGAAGACGGTGAGCGACATCGCGAAGGTCGCGTTGAGGTCGGTGCTGGGCACGACCTTCAGGTGCCCGAGTCCCACCTGGTGCGCGGCCGCCGGCAGCAGATCGACCGGTACCAGGTCCATCATGTTGAAAAGCAGGATCCAGCTGAAGATGGTGAGCGCCAGAGGCGCGATGAGCTTGCTGGTGCCATGGAAGGTGTCACGCACCTGGCCGTCGACGAAGCTGACCAGCACCTCGACGAACAGCTGGAACCTGCCCGGCACCCCGGTCGTGGCGCGCCGCGCGGCGATGTAGAACGCACCGCCAAAGAGCACCGCGAGCAGCACCGAGAAGAACACGGTGTCGAGGTTGAGGGTGGACATGTCGAGGATGCCCTTGGGCACCTTGCTCGAGAGGAAAGTCTCGTGGTGCACGATGTACTCGGTCGCACCCCCCGCTTCCTCCGCCACCATCGTTGTCAGCGACCTGAGCACCGCTACGCCTCTCCTCCGCGTCGCACGCCACTCACCGACGGCAGTGCAGTGACGAGCGCGATCCAATAGACCAGATACGTGACGGCGAAGCCGGCGAGCATCGCCAGTGGCACCACCCTCACCGTCGCCAGCACCGCGACGAACAGCGCCGCGATCACCGCGATCTTCACCGCCTCGCCGACGTAGAACGCCGCCACGATGCGGGGCGCTCCGGCGGCAGTCCCCGCAAATGCCAGTGCGGCCATCGCGAGGCTCCCAGCCGTGGCGATGCCGCCGCCGAGGAGCGCCGAGAGCGCCGCTCCCGCCCCCGCGAGGGCCCACGCAGCGAGTGCCGTTATTCCCGTGACGCCCGCCTGACCCAGCACGACACCGAAGGCCAGCCGCCGCGCCCGGGGCAGATCGATCGCCAACACCTTATATAAGTCCCGCTCGAGGGGCTCAAAAGAGCCGCTGGTCCGGCTCCTGAGCGACGGCGCCGGGGGCTTAACTTACCTCGGCCGTTCAGTCACTTAGGATGACGGCCAAAAAAGCCGCGGGATTATAGAGACCGCCTGCTGTCCAGTCCACCGACAGTACTACCTATTGAGGCGCGGCGGCGGTGTCAACGGATGTGCGCCAGGATCCCGTCGAGCTCGTCCAGGCTGTTGTAGCTCACCACGAGCTTGCCCTTGCCGGCCTGGGAGTGTTGAATCAGCACCTTCGCCCCGAGCTTCTCGGCCAGGTCCTGCTCCAGGCGCCGGACGTTCGGGTCCGCCGCGCCCGCCTCGGGCGCGCTCGCGCGCGCATCGTCCGTGCCCCGCTGCTGCAGGCGGCGCACCAGCGCCTCGGTCTCGCGCACCGACAGGCTCTTTTTCGCCACCAGCGCCGCCACCTCCGCC
>DATGJR010000192.1:0-2118 GCA_035295065.1 Steroidobacteraceae bacterium | reverse complement strand
GCGTCAGACCGACTTGCGCGCGGAAGCCTCCCCGGGCACCGGAAGCCCGACCTTGCGGCAGAACGCGGCAAAGCGCGGATCGTCCTTGTAGCGCACGATGAAGGGGTCGAGCAGGAGGAGTGCTATACCCGGATCACGGTTGCTCCAGGCCCGATCGAGCCACTCGAAGGTCTCCTTCGCGTCGTTGCGCAGCGCGTAGACCTGGGCAATCTGATAGGCCCAACCGCTGGCACCCTTCTCGATCAGCGTCCGAAGCGCTGCATTGGCCGCGCTCCGGTCGTCACCGATCTGCCGCGCCAGGGCGAGCGCGTGGTCCTGCCACACTCCCGGAGGCTCTTGCTGCCCGGCCTCGAGCGCTGCTTGCGCGTTGCGGCGCTGGACTTTGATGATCGTGAGAGTACCGTGATAGCCCGCCGCAACGGGATGCAGCTCGATAGCCCTGCGGACCGCCCGCTCGGCCTCATCGAGGTGGTTGAGTGCCGAGAGATAAATGGCGAGCCAGTTGTACCAGTTGGCCCGCAGCGGCTCGGTGGCGAGCGCCTGGCGGGTGAGATCAATCGCCGGCTCTACCTCACCGACAATCGCGAGCTGCCTCGCGAGCAGGAACTTCGCCTCGCCGTCGTTCGGCGCCAGAGCCAGCGCACGTCGAAACTCTGCTTCCGCTCCGCGCCAGTCGAAGTCAGCGACCGCAAGCAAGCTACCCCGGGCGAGATGCGCCGCCGCAAGCTCCGGTGAGAGGGTCAGCGCCCGGTCGGCCGCCTCGCCCGCTTTCGCAAACGCCTCGTGCGCCGGCGCGCCCGCGAGGAATGAGATACCGCGGCCGTTCCAGGCCTGCGACAGCCCGCTCCAGGCGAGCGCATAGCGCGGATCGAGTTCTACCGCCCGGGTGTAGGACTCGATAGCCTTGCGCGTATCGACTTCCGTTTGGCGCAAAGCATAGAACTGCCCCTGCAGCATTGCGTTGTACGCCTCGAGGCTCCCGCTGGGGGGGCGCTCGCTCTGCGCCTCCGCATGCCCGCCGGGCAGCAGCTTGGCCCGCAGCGCCCCCGCCACCGCGTGCGTGATGTCATCCTGGAGCGCAAACAGATCCTTGTAGGTGCGGTCGTAGCGCTCTGACCATTGCGTGCTCCCGTCAACCGTATCGATGAGCTCGGCGGTTACCCGCACCATGTCGCCTGCGCGCCGCACGCTACCCTCGAGCAGATGCGCCACCCCTAGCTTCGCACCGATGCTGCGGCTGTCCTCCTTCGAATCCCGGAACTGAAAGGCAGACGTGCGCCCGATCACCTTCAGCCCCGGGAACTGTGAGAGCGCGGTGATCAGATCCTCGGAGATGCCGTCGGAGAAATACTGCTGGCTCGCCTCCCCGCTCTCGTTCGTCAGCGGCAACACCGCGATGGAGGCCGCGCCGGGGGCGCTGAGCTTCGATCCCGTAAGCCGCTCGAGCGCGAAATACCCGAGTGTCAGCAGCACCGCTGCCGCGATCGCCCCGTACAGCACTCCCATCCGCCGGCGGATGAGACCGCGCGGGGCCGCTGGCGCACTCGCGATGGCGCTTCCGGCAGTTCGGGCTCGGTCCGATGTGGGAGCGGCCTCGCCCGACAGCAGACCCTGGATGCGCTCGACGAAGGCTGCCGGTGTTTCGCCGCCGGCTAGTCGCGTCCACTGCACCCGCTGGAACGACTCCGGTGTGTCTGCGCTGGTTTCGGGAGTCGCGTCCACACACACCGGCACAATAAAGGCACGGTTGCGCGCCATCATGTGGGTGCGCTGGTCCGCAAGGTCCCACTCGAGCCGGAAGTAGCCTTCATGTCGCGCCGCCGTGTTACCGGAAATGACGGGAATAAAGAGCGCACAGTCATGGAGCTCGCGCCGGATCCTCTGATCCCAGGCGTCCCCGCCGCGCAACTCGCTCTGATCGAACCAAACTTCGATGCTGGCGGCACGCAGCGCCTCGCAAATCCTTTGGGCCGCCCCCGCGTCCTGCGAGGCATAGCTGAGAAATACAGCGCGCGAAGGCTCCGTCACGGGCATCTAACCCCGGGTCTTATTCGTTGTCGTGCACGCTCGGGCGCTTTTCTGAGAGCGTCACCTGCCCCTGTTCAGTCAATGTTACCC
>DATGJR010000191.1:0-3836 GCA_035295065.1 Steroidobacteraceae bacterium | reverse complement strand
ACCCGCTGATGGAGGCTGCCGCCGAAGGCGACGTTGACTTCCTGGAACCCGCGGCAGATGCCGAGCACGGGCACGCCCGCCCGCACCGCCTTGCGGATGAGCGGCAGGGTCGTGGCATCACGGGCGGGATCGTGCAGGGTGCCCGGGTGGCTCGGCGGACCTTGGTAGTGGTGCGGCTCGACGTTCGAGGGGCTGCCGGTGAAGAGCAGCCCATCCAGCCGCTCGAGCAGCTCATCGAGCTTGAGCTCCTCGGCGAGTGGAGGAATCAGGAGCGGGGCACCCTGCGCCGCATCCAGCACCGCGCGCGCGTACTTCTCCCCCACCATGTGGTAGGGGTGCGCGCCGACCATGCGGCGGTCGGCGGGAATGCCAATGAGCGGGCGGGCGGACATGACGGCTTACTGGGCAAGGTGTTTAATATTCTAAACAAACCCTGCCGTCAGAATCTCCGGTAAGTGCGCCTATTAGACCACAGCCGCCCGCCGGAAGCCTCCGCTTACCAGCGCGCATGCAGGTGCGGTAGGGGCCAAAGCACGGGCATAACTCCCCCCTTTCGACCTAATGCGGTGCCTGCCCGATTTGCCGAGGGCCGTGTCGGCTCGCTATCCTCCCCGCCCGCACGCCCTCCGGGCGTCCAAATATCCTAAACACACGGGAGCCACAGGCGGTGCCAGGCGAGGCCCATATCAACTCCTACTATGCGGCCTCCGCCCGGCCCGCCCCGGCGCGCCCCATGCTGGAGGGCACGCACGACAGTGACGTGTGCGTCGTAGGCGGTGGCATCGCGGGGTGCTCCGCGGCGCTCCACCTCGCCGAGCGCGGCCTGTCGGTGGTCCTGCTGGAGGAGCACCGGATCGGCTGGGGCGCCTCGGGTCGCAGCGGCGGACAGGCGATCTTCGGCGTGGCCGCCGGTCAGGCGAAGCTCAGGCGCGCCATAGGCGCCGCCGACGCGCGTGCCGTGTGGGACGTCTCGGTCGAGGGACTGACGCTGATGCGCTCACTGATCGAGCGCTTCCGCATCGACTGCGATCGGGCGAATGGCTACCTGCTCGCGGCGGTCAAGCCGCGCCATGAGCGGGAGCTGCACGCCGAGCTCGCCGAGCTCGCCGAGACCTATGACTACACGAGTGCCCGCTACCTCTCGCGCGAGGAGCTGCGCGAGCGGGTCGCAACCGCCCGCTATGGCGGCGCGCTCTATGATTCCAACAGCGGGCATCTGCATCCGCTCAACTACACGCTGGGACTTGCGGCGGCGGCGGAGAGCTTCGGCGTGCGCATCTTCGAGGGTACGCGCGCCCTCAGCTCCGCGCAGGCAGCGGCCGGCAAAGTGCGCATCGCCACCGCTCGAGGCGAGGTGCGCGCGCGCCACCTGGTGCTGTGCGGTAACGTCTACCTGGGCGCGATGGCGCCGGCGCTCGCCCGCAAGATCATGGCGGTCGCCACCTATATCGTCGCCACCGAGCCACTGGGCGCGGCGCGGGCGCGGCAACTCCTCCCCGACAACTCCGCGCTTTCCGACATGAACTGGGTGCTCGACTACTTCCGTCGCTCGGCCGACCATCGGCTGCTGTTCGGCGGTCGCGTCAACTACTCGGGGCTCAAGTCATTCGATGCGCCTTCGGCCACGCGCGCGCGCATGCTGCGCGTCTTCCCGCAGCTCCAGGGTGCGCGCATCGACTACGCCTGGGGAGGCGAGGTCGACATTACGCTCAATCGCGCCCCGCATTTCGGGCGCCTTGCGCCCAATGTGTATTTCCTGCAGGGCTTCTCGGGCCACGGCATCGCCCTTACCGGCATCGCCGGGAAGCTGGTCGCGGAAGCGGTCGCCGGCACCGCCTCGCGCTTCGACGTATTCGCGCGCATCCCGCATGCCAATTTTCCGGGCGGCGCGGCGCTGCGTCGTCCGGCGCTGGTGCTGGCGATGCTGTATTACCGGCTGAAGGACCTGTTATGAGGCGTGCGCCGCGCCCCGACAAGAGCCCGCCATGAGGCACGATCCGCAGCTTTACCGCCACATCATCGTGTGGGTGTGGGTCGCGTGGGCGCTCTACTGGCTCATCGCGGCGGTCGGCAACAAGCCGACGCAGCGCCGTGAGTCCGTCACCTCGCGACTCACCTACATGCTGGCTCTCGTGGCAGGCGGACTGCTGCTCGCGTGGCACCGCGCGCCCTGGGGGGAGGCGTTGGATCTGCGTCTGTGGCCACGCGCGATGCTCCCTTACCTCGCCGGACTCATGGTGCTGCTGAGCGGATTGGCCTTCTCGGTTTGGGCGCGCGTGCACCTCGGGCGCAACTGGAGCGGCAATGTGACGGTCAAAGAGGGCCATGAGCTGATCCGCAGCGGGCCCTACCGCTACGTGCGCCACCCGATCTACACCGGCATCCTCGCGGGGGTGCTCGGTACCGCGATCTGCTCGGGCACGCTGCGCGCGGCGCTGGGGCTCGCCATCATCACCGCGGCATTCATCGTGAAGCTGCGCGCCGAAGAGCGCTTCATGCGCCAGACGTTTCCGGGTCAGTACGAGAAGTTCAGCGAAGAGGTGCCGGCCCTGGTTCCTTTCACGAAGCCGCGGCGGTCTGCCCCGCCTTGAGCGAGGGCACCTGTCGAACGTGCTTTCCTTCTTTCTGACCGCCCTTCTCGTCAGGCTCTGACAGCGCCGCCGGCTCACATCGGCAGACTCTCATCCCATGAAGACGATGACCTGCAAGGAGTTAGGCGGCCCCTGCGAGGAGCGACTGTCGGCGCCGTCCTGGGATGAGATGGTGAAGACCATGACCGCGCATGTCCTGAAGGAGCATCCGCAGACAGCCCGGGACATGCAGCGCATGCACGAGCAGGATCCGAAGAAGTGGGGCCGCGAGATGCGGCCGAAGTGGGACTCGAAGCCGGAGGCTTAGTCCTCGGGCGGCAATTGGCTCAGAGCGCCTCGGCGATCTGCACCGCGTTGAGCGCCGCGCCCTTCAGCAGCTGATCCCCCGCCACAAAAAGAGAGATCGAGCGCCCGCTCGGGTCACTGATGTCCTGACGGATGCGCCCGGCCAGAATCGCATCGCCCCCCGAGGCATCACGCGGCATCGGGAAATAGTTGCGTTCGCGGTCGTCGACGAGCTTCACACCGGGCGCATCGGCGATGACACGACGCACCTCCTCCTCCGCGATGGGGCGCGCGCACTCAAAGGTGATCGAAACCGAGTGCGCCCGCAGCACCGGTACCCGGATGCAGGTCGCGGCGACCCGCATGTCCGGCTCGCCGAAGATCTTGCGCGCCTCCTCCCTGACTTTGACTTCCTCCTCGTTATAGCCACTCGCCGGATCGATGCGCGTGTTATGGCTGAAGACGTTGAAGGCATAAGGGTGCGGCAGCACGCGCGGCTCGTAGGGCCGCCCTTCGAGGTAGGCGCGCGTCGACTCGCGCAGCTCCTCCATCGCCGCAGCTCCCGCCCCCGAGGCCGACTGGTAGCTCGAGATGAGCAGCCGCACGATGCGGTTCACCTTGTGGACGGGCCAAAGGGGAGTGACGGAGATGATGGCGGTGCAGTTGGGATTGGCGATGATCCCGCGGTGCTCAGCGATGGCCTGCGGGTTGATCTCCGGCACCACCAGCGGCACCGCCGGATCCATGCGGAAGGCCGACGAATTGTCGATCACGACCGCACCCGCGCGTACCGCGAGGGGGGCGAAGCGCTTGGAGGTGGCGCTGCCGGCGGAGAACAGCGCGATATCGACGCCGTCGAAGCCGCTCTCGGTGAGCTCGCTCACCGTTATCGGCGCGCCGCGGAACTCGAGCTGCTTGCCCGCCGAGCGCGGCGAGGCAAACAGGCGCAGCTCCTTCAGA
>DATGJR010000190.1:0-7472 GCA_035295065.1 Steroidobacteraceae bacterium | reverse complement strand
CACGCGTTGCCGCCCTCCTATGTTTTCGAAGGTATGCGCGCGGTGCTGCAGGGTCGCCCGTTCGCGATGCCGGCGGCACTCACTGCAATCATCCTCGCGGCGCTCGAGATCGTGCTGGCCGGCTATTGCTTCGTGCGCGTCTACCGGCGTGCGGTGCGGACCGGTCTCCTGGCGCGCTACAGCGCCGAGACGGTGAGTTGATGCGCTCGCATAGCGGGTAGCGCGTACGCGAAGATGCTTAGTGAAACTTCGCCACCGCAAGCGCTACGATCGTGACACTCCCCTATGGCCATCGCCAGAATCAAAGAGACCGGGCAGCGGCCCTTCACAGTCCTGCACGTCGAGGACGACCAGGATCTCAGCGCGAGCGTAGCGACGCTGCTGCGGGTCGAGGGACTTAAGCCGATCACGGCGACCGATGGCGCGAGCGCGCTCGCGCGGCTGGCAGACGCCCAGGCTCCCCCCGACGTTCTCATCATGGATTTCGATCTGCACGGCGACATGGACGGCACCGAAGTGGCGGAGGAAGTCTGTCACGCGATCGGTCACGTGGTACCCACCATCTTCCTCAGCGGCGAGTTGGCGAACGCCGGCGTTCCCTGGCTCCCCGGCGCGCCGCTGCTCTTCATCGCCAAGCCCGTGGACCCCGACGTTCTCATGAAGGCCGTCAGGTCCTTCGCGGCCCTGGGGCGCTTTCTCACCTCACGCGCGCAGCACTGAGGCGCACCGCTTCAAGCGAGCGCCTGAGCCAGGTCCTCGAGCAGATCCTCGGGCTCCTCGATGCCGACCGACAGGCGCAGCAGATTCTGCGGTGCGCGCGTGGCCGGCCCCTCGATCGAGGCGCGGTGCTCGATCAGGCTCTCGACCCCGCCGAGGCTGGTGGCGCGCCGGAACAGGCGGGTGCGGGAGGCTACGCGCAGCGCTGCCTCGCGTCCGCCGGCGATCGATATCGAGAGCATGGCGCCGAAGCCCCCGCGCATCTGCGCCGCAGCGATCGCGTGTCCCGGGTGCGTCGCGAGCCCGGGATAAAAGACCCGCTCGACGCGGGCGTGGGCCGCGAGAAATTCCGCCACCCGTTGCGCGCCCTGGCATTGCGCGCGCACGCGCAGCGCGAGCGTGGCGATGCTGCGCCTGAGCAGCCAGCAGTCGAACGGGGCGAGCGGCGCGCCGGCCATGCGCTGCCACTCGCGCAGCCGCTCGAGGAGCGCCGCATCGCTGCGCACGACGACCACGCCGCCCAGCACGTCGCTGTGACCGCCGAGATACTTGGTGGCGCTATGCAACACCAGGTCGGCGCCGAGCTCGAAGGGTCGCTGACACACGGGCGTCGCGAAGGTGTTGTCGCACACGACCAGCGCTGCGCCGTCATGGGCGAGTGCGGCGGTGAGCCTGATGTCCGTGACACTGAGGAGCGGGTTGGCGGGAGTCTCGATCCACACCAGGCGGGCGGCGCCGCCGGCAAGCGTGGTCTTGACGGCGGAGGGCTCACAGAAATCGACGAGCTCGAGCGCCGCGCCGCGCCGGCGGGTGATCTCGGCGAACTGGCGCAGCGTTCCGTAGTAGCCCTCGAGCGGTGCGACCAGCCGCTCACCCGCGCCAAGGAGGTCCAGCACCGCATGGTTGGCCGCGAGACCGGAAGCAAAGGCGACGGCCCCGATGCCGCCTTCGAGCTCGGCGAGGCACCCCTCGAGTGCCGTGCGGTTCGGCGTGCCCTCGCGGCTGTAGCGATAGCCTCGCGGGTATTCCCCGTCCGCATCGCGCTCGAAGGTGGTCGAGAGGTGGATCGGCTCGGCCACCGCGCCCGTGACCGCATCCGGAGAATGGGCTGCGTGCACGCACAGGGTGTTGAGACCGGAGGTCTTCATGGACGCCTCGGCTGATCGCGAAAAGACACGCGCGTGGCGCACCGGCCCTGGCCGGTGCACCTGCGCCGCCCGATGGTGGGTGCCGCACCCGAAGGCGGGTGCGGCTGTGATTATTTCTTAAGAGTCCAGGAGCTGCACCAGCCGGTGGCCTTGACCGCCTTGCCGGGGAACAGCAGACATCCACCCTGCGCCGAGCCCGCCGCGCCCTGGTACAGCGCGCAGTTGCCGCATTTGCTGCCGGGCTTCGCGTCGGTCGCCTTGGAGGCATCGGGGGTGTACTTGAGCGCCTTGGCCGTGGGATCGTCCGTGCCCACGAGCGGCAGCTCGGCGGCGTGCGCCGTTCTCAGGGGTGCGGCTGCCACCGGAATCAGCAGCGCTCCGAGAGCCACGTTCTTCAGCAGTTGCCGACGGGATTGATCGCAGGGCATGCACTTCTCCTTAATGACCAGGTCGCTTTACCAACAGCGTACTTAATGCCACCGCCCCTGGGAAGTAGCCAGTAGTACCGATACTCAGTGCCCCTTGCCGACGACATCGGGAAGGGGCGGCGCGGCGGCAGTGACTGCGTGGGGGTAATCCTTCCCCAGCAACGCCGCGAGCGTCGCCGCGATCTGCGCCTGATGGACCTCGGGGACGTGGGTGCGCTCGCCGAGCGGCGCCGTGTCCGGACCCATCACCGCGATCCACACGTTCTCCGAGCCCTTCTGCTCGACGCCGTGCTCCTTCCACTCGGTGAGCCCGCTGCCGCGGCCGTGATCGCAGGTGATGATGAAGGTGGTCGTCCCGCGATAGTCCGGCATGCGCTGCAGGGTATTCCACAGCTCCGCGAGGAAGCGATCGAAGCTGTGCGCCGCGTGCAGCAGCAGGTCGTAGCGCCCGGCATGTCCCCAGTTGTCGGTCTCGCCGTAGCCGACGAACAGCACCCGCGGGTGCGTCTTCGCGAGCGAGTCGAGCAGCGTCACCTGCATGAACGAGTCGTCGAGGTCCTCGAAGTCGAAGCGCGTATGTGTCTCGTAGAGCCGGTTCAGCAGCTGCTCGCGCGGACTCCTCGCCCCGGGGTAGGGAATGTCCCAGCCCGCCTGCACGGGCAGGTGGCTGCGGCCGACATTGAAGATGTCCTTGAAGGTGGCCCAGCCGGCGTGCGCGGCGACGCGTCCCTGAAAGTCCGGCTGACCGTTCAGCCACTCGAAGACGGTGACGTTGGGATTGGGACCGAACTCGTTGGTGTTGATGCGCGGATCGGCATGCCCGGAGAGCATCTCGTTGTAACCGGGGTAGGAGAAGGCGAAGCCGTTGGTGACACGTGCGATGCTGCCTTTGGTCTGGTTGCCGAAGATCTGGCCGTGCGCCGCCACCGTGCCCCACAGGAAGGGGAACAGCACGCGGCGGCGTTCGTTCACCTCATCGCGCCAGAATTCGCGCTTCAGATCCGCTTCCTTGTCCCAGATGCCGCCATACTTCTCGTTGAGGAGCGTCGGATCCGCTCCGGTGAAGATCTCCTGCCAGCGCAGACCGTCGCTCACCACCAGCACGACGTTGCGCGTCCTGAGGGGCGACTGCGAGTACGCCTGAGGAGCCAGGGCGAGCGCCAGGAGGAGCGGGGCACATAAGAGACGGAACACGTTGCGGTTGAGCATTGGACTTCAAACCCCCGGGTGCCGGATGCCGCTACAATAGCAGGCACCGGCCGTGAACCAGCACTCCGCACCCGCTCGCCTGCGCCGAGTGCTCGCCGGCGCTGCCATCGCGCACGGGCTCCTGGCATTCACTGGAAGTGCCGTAGCTGCATCGCCCGCGGGCGTGCCGGCGAGCCTCGCACCCGCACTCACGGTCGGCCGCGTCAGCTTCAGGCGCTGCGAGCCCGCCGGCCAATGGTGCGCGACACTGCTGCGCCCCCTCGACCCGCACGGCCGCATCGCCGGCACCATTCCCATCTACTTCGAGTACTACCCGCATTTGAGTGCGGGTGCCGCCGCCGGCACGCTGGTAGCCGCCGAGGGGGGGCCGGGGTACCCCGCCACCGATTCGCGCGAGGCCTATCTCGCGCTGTTCGGTCCGCTGCGCGCGCGCTACGACGTCCTCATCATGGACTACCGTGGCACCGGCCGCTCGGGCGCCATCGACTGCCAGGAGCTGCAGAACGCGCCGGCGCTGACCGAAGACAACATCGGCGCCTGCGGCCGCTCACTGGGAGAGGCCGTCGGGCTCTACAGCACCGCGCTCGCCGCGGATGATCTGGCGGCGATCCTCGATGCGCTCTCGATCGGGCGGGTCGAAGTCTACGGTAATTCGTACGGGACTTACTTCGCGCAGGTTTTCGCGCTGCGCCACGGCGGCCGTGTCCGGGCACTCGTGCTCGACGGCGCCGATCAGGTCGATGTCGAGGGTCCGTCGGACCTCGCCTGGTCGCCGAATTACGCGCCGGCCATGCGCGAGAAATTCAACCTGGCGTGCGCCCGCTCGAGCGCCTGCGCGGCGCTCGGCGGCAGCTCGATCGATCACATCGAGCCGGCGCTCGAGCGGCTGCGGGCGCACCCGTTCGCGGCCGCGGTACGCCTCGGCGATGGTCGTACCCTGAGATTCACGGCCAACGCCGCCGCGCTCGCCACGCTCATGTTCGCCGGCTCGCCGGACTTCTCCTCGGTGCGCGAGACCGATGCCGCGGCCCGCGCCTTCGTCGCGGGCGACGAGCTGCCGCTGCTGCGGCTCATGGCCGAGACCTTGGGCTCCGTCGACTCCCGCGATGTGACCCGCAACCCGGTCATCTTCAGCGCCGGACTCGAGATGGCCGTGACCTGCGTCGATGCGTCGCAGATCTTCGACATGCACCTGCCCCCGGCGCAGCGTCTCGCCGCCCGCGATGCGGCCGTCGCGCGACGCAAGGCCGAGGCACCGGACACCTACGCGCCTTTCACGATCGATGAGCTCAGGGCCATGCCGCTCGACTATGCCTTCATCGACCAATGCGTGAGATGGCCTGTGCCGCCGGCAGGGGTGCCCTCACCCCTCACGTTCCCCGCGGCCAGCTATCCCGATGTGCCGGTGCTCGTCGTATCCGGCGAGCTCGACAACATGACGCCGGTCGCAGACGGCGCCGCGGTGGCTGCGCGCTTTGCGCATGCGCGGCACGTCGTGATCGCCAACAGCTTCCACGTCAACGCGTTGCCCCATGCGCGCAGCGACTGCGGCGCGATCCTGGTACGGCGCTTCCTGGATAGCCTCGCGACGGGCGATGTGAGCTGCGCTGCGGCCGTGCCGCCGGTGCCCCTGGTGCCGGCTTTCGCCCGCCATGCGCACGAGCTGCCCGCAGCGCAAGCGGCTGCGCACAGCCGCGCGAGCGCCGAGGATCTGCGCGTGGTGACGGCGGCGCTCCTCACCGCGGAGGATGCGATCGCGCGTGCCGTCGCCGAGGGTCCGGGCCAGGGAGTTGGGCTGCGCGGCGGCACGTTCCGGACCACAGCGGCGCAGGCGGGCTACCGCCTCGAGCTGCGCGCGCTCGAGTGGACCGAGGACGTGAGCGCCTCCGGCAGCATCACCTGGCCGGGACGTACCGAATCGGTGCGCGCGCATCTCGTGCTCGAAACTCCGCGGGGGCCGGCGACGCTCGATCTGAGCTGGCCCGAAGGAGTGAGCGGCGCGCGCGCCCTGGCACGGGGCCTCATCGGTGGCCGCGGGATCGCCGCAGAGGCACCCGCTCCCTAGTGGAGCGCTTTGCGCGTGGGATCCACCCACAACCAGGCGGCGGCGCCTGCAACCGCGAACGCCGCGCCGATCCAGAACGCCAGCGTCCACTCGTGTTGACTCGAAAGGTAACCGACGATGGGCGTAGCGATCAGCCCGCCGCCGTTGCCGCCGGTATTGAGCAGCCCCGAGGCGGCCATGGCGTCGGCGCGCCCGACGTGCATGATCGCGGCCCAGTAGGGCCCTTCGTTCAGCTCGATCGCCGCGAAGCACAGTGCCAGCGCGACGACCGCGAGATAAGCGTTGACCGCATCGACGGCCAGGAACTGCAGCACCGCCGCCGCAGGGAGCGAGGCGAGCGGTATGATCGCGAGCCCGCGGCGCACTCCGTAGCGCACCACGAAAGTGCTGGCGAGCTTGCCGCCGACGCCCGCGGCGAGCGCCGCCGCGAGCGGCGGCGTGCTCGCCAGCCAGCCGCTCTCGAGCACGGTGAAGTGCCGCTCCTGCACCAGGTAGAGAAAGCACCAGTTGGCGATCAGATAGAACACGTAGTTCATGCAGACGTAGGAAGCCGTGAGCAGCAGCACGTCGCGGTTTCTGAGCAGCGCCCACATACGGGCCCACGAGATCGAGGCATCGACGGGGGGTGCCGGGTGCGCGGCGAGCTCCGCGAGCTCAGCGGCGCTGACCGCCGGGTGTTCCCGCGGCGTGTTGCGTCCATACCAGGCCCAGCCGGCGATCAGCAGCACCGCGGGCAGCGCGCTCCAGAGCAGCGCCTGCTGCCAGTCGAAGGCTGACATGAGCCAGGCAATGAGCGGCGGCATGACGGCGGCGCCGAGTTGCAGTCCCAGGCTCTGCAGTCCCTGCACCAGGGGCCACTGGTCCGGCACGAACCAGCTCTGAAAGACGCCCGCGGACACCGGAAACACCGGGCCATGCGCGGCTCCGAGCACGAGCTGCAGGACAGCCAGCACCGCGAACAACGAGGCCCCGGCAAGCAGCAACGGAGCGAGCGGCGTCGCCACATAGGCGCCGAGCGCAATGAGCGAGATGATGATGAAGGTGCGGCGTGCGCCGAGGCGCTGTCCGAGCACCCCACCCGGAAACTGCATCACCGTATAGCCGAGGAGGAGCGACTGCTCGAGCCAGGCGATCTGCAGCTGGCTCAAGTGCAGCCGCGGCATCATCTCGACGCTCGCCACCGGGATGGCGCGCTGCTGCATGTAGAGGATGAAGCCGAAGCCGAAAAGGTAGAGGAAGATCTTCCAGCGCACCCGCACGCGCTGCGGTGCCGGCAGCGCAAGCGCCCCCTGCGGCGCTGGCTTCACGGGGTGCCGCTCACGAGCCTCGCGAGCGGCGCGTCACGCCGGAAGGCAAGCTCGCCGGGTGCGGCCTCGAGCTCGCGGGCATAGCGATGGCCGCTGTAGACCGCGTGCACGATGGCCCCCGGCGCCAGCGCATCCCCGATACGGGTGACGGAGCGGATCCCGGCGGCGGCGACTTCCCCGGCACGGGCCGCGAGCTCACGGTGCAGGCCGTCGTTGGCGAAGCGCGCGCCGACGATGACGAGCGAGCGGCAGGGCAGCTCGACCTGCGCGTTCGTGAACTGATTGGCGAGCGTCACGGTGCCGCCCGCGAAGGCGCTGACGCGCGACAGCGTGTGGAGCGTCACGCCGGCGGAGAAGAGCGCGCGATGGACCTGGGGCTGCTCGTTGCTCATGATGGTCCATGCGGAAGCATGACCGGCCGGTGTCACATAACTCACCGAGTGCCCACCGCTGGCGAGGTGCTCGGCAAGCACGCCGCCCATGTAGTAATTGTCGAAGTCGTAGATGACCACCGGGTCGGTAACCGTCGCTCCTTGCGCAAGGTCGTCCGGCGTCAGCACCCCGGGTGCCTCCAGGCTCCCGGTCGGCACTTCGAGGG